>BEIK01000001.1 GCA_002923395.1 bacterium HR34
CGAGAAAATTTTAGTTCCGCTTTTGCGTTCTCCAAACTCTGATTTAAATATGACATTGGCTTTAGCTTTGGTTTCTGTTTTGTTGGTGCAGTATTATGGGATTAAAAACTTAGGATTTTTTACTTATTTGTCAAAGTTTGTAAGAATTAAAGGAGGGCCAATACAAATGTTTTTGGGGTTAATAGAAGTTATTTCAGAATTTGCAAAGGTGCTGTCGTTTTCTTTCCGTTTGTTTGGTAATGTTTTTGCAGGTGAAGTTTTGCTGTTCACGATGTTTTCTTTGGTTCCTTATATAGCGCCGATTCCTTTTATAGGTTTGGAATTTTTTGTTGGTTTTATACAAGCGCTTGTTTTCAGTCTTTTAACAGCAGTTTTTATAAAGGTCGCCCTATCGCACGCTCATTAAAAGTTGGCGTGTTTGATAAATTTTTTATTTATGGTAATTATTATTAATTAAAAGTAATTAAAAACATATGGAAGGAGATTTAACACAATTAGCAATGGGCTTAGCAATAGGTCTTGGGGCAATTGGCCCTGGGGTTGCAGTAGGTATGATAGGTTCAAAAGCAATGGAAGGAATAGCAAGGAATCCAGAGGCAACAGGAAAAATTCAGACTGCGATGATATTGTCTATTGCTTTTGCTGAAGCAATTACTATTTACGCTTTGGTAGTTGCTCTTATAATGAAGTTCGTAGGATAATTAAAATAAATAAATGGAAGGTGGAATTTTGGAGGCTTTAGGAATAGATTTTAAGATTTTAATGGCGCAAGTTGTTAATTTTGTGATTCTATTTTTAATTTTCAAAAAGTTTTTGGCAAAACCTCTTGCCAATGTTTTACAAAAAAGAAAAGAAACAGTTGAGAAAATTATTAAAGATTCTAAAACCTTAGAAGAAAAATTGGCGCAGATTGAAAAAATAAGAAAACAGGAATTGGAAAAAGCAAAACAAGAGTATGCGAAAATTCTCGAAAAAGCAAAAATTTCTTCGCAGGAGATGGCAGATAAAATAATAGCGCAGGCGAAAGAGCAGGCGGATAGAATTATAAAAGAGGCAAAAGAACAGGCGATTGCTCAAAAAGTTGAAATGAAAAATGAATTAAAAAAAGAATTAGAAGAGGTATTTATAAAGGCTTTGTCATCTATTTTACAAAAAGAGTATAACCAGCAAGAAAGACAAAGAGTTCTTGAAGAACTTGAAAAATCTTTAACAATTCAAAAATAATGAAGGAAGCTGAAAAAATAAAAATTAACAGATTCGTTAATTTGCTGTATGAACTGTACAAAGAAAATAAACTTTCTGATGATGTTTTAAAAAAAGTTGTTGTTTTGTTGAGTAATGAAGGGTTTTTGGGTTATTTAGAGACGATAATAAAAAAGTTTTTGGAAAGAGTAAAAGCAGAGAATAAAATTTTGGATGTTGTTGTTGAAAGTGCAGACGAGTTAACAGAGAACGAGAAAAACAAAATTACAGAAATTATTGCCAAAAGGTTTGGTTCTAATAAGTTAAATATAAAATTTGTTGTAAGGGAAGACTTAATCGGCGGAGTTAGAATTTTTGTTAATAACTACCTAATAGATGCAAGTTTTTTAAAATATATAAATCAATTAAAGCATTAAAAATATGGTAGATGTCATTTTAGAAGAGCTAAAAAAGAGGATATTAGAAATTAAAAGAGAAATTACAGAAGAAAAAATAGGCAGGGTTATCTCAGTACAAGATGGTGTTGCAACTGTTTATGGATTAAGTGATTTGGCAATGGAGGAGATGGTTGTTATTAATGATAAAGAATACGGAATTGTTTTAAATCTATCAGAAGAAGAAGCAGGAGTTTTAATTTTGGGTGATTATAAAAATGTTAAAGAAGGCAATATTGTAAAAGGAACAAAAAAAATTCTTGAGATTCCTGTTTCCGAAAAACTTATTGGAAGGGTAGTTGATCCTTTAATAAGGCCTGTTGATGGCCTGGGCGACGTTTTTTCTAATGAAAAAGATTATACTTTAATGAATTTAAATCCAACACCACCCGGCGTTATACAAAGAGAACCTGTTGACACGCCATTATTTACAGGTATTACAGCGATTGATTCTATGATTCCTATAGGAAGGGGCCAGAGAGAGTTGATAATAGGCGACAGACAAACAGGTAAAACTCAATTATGTTTAGACGCTATTTATGCTCAAAGATTCGAATCAGAAGAAAAAAGGCCAATATGTATTTATGTTTCAATAGGGCAAAAAGAAGCAAAAGTTAAAAGAGTTGTACAGGAATTAAAAGATAAAGGTTGTATGGATTATACTATTGTGGTGGCAACTTCAAGTTCTGATCCTGCGTCTTTATTGTGGCTTGCTCCTTTGGCAGGTGCTTCAATCGGCGAGTATTTTATGAAAAAAGGTAAAGATGTTTTGGTCATATACGACGACTTAACAAAACACGCTTATGCTTATAGAGAAATATCCTTGCTTTTGAGAAGGCCGCCTGGAAGAGAGGCATATCCGGGAGATATATTTTATTTACACTCAAGATTATTGGAGAGAGCTGCAAAACTTAAAAAAGAATTCGGTGGAGGAACAATGACAGCTCTTCCTATTATTGAAACTCAGTTGGGAGATATTTCAGGTTATATTCCAACAAATGTTATTTCAATTACAGATGGTCAGATATTTTTGGAAACAGATTTGTTCAATCAGGGTGTAAGGCCTGCTATTAATGTAGGTTTATCTGTTTCTCGTGTTGGTTCAAAAGCGCAATATAAAGCCGTGAAAGCGGTATCTGGTGCTTTAAGATTAAACCTTGCTACTTTCAAAGAGCTTGAAAAGTTTTTGCAGTTTGGGCAGGAGCTGGATCCTGAAACTCAAAAGAAAATAGAAACAGGGAAAAGAATTGTTGAAGTTTTAAAGCAGTCGGAGTATGAGGTAAAAGATGTTTTACAAGAAACTATTTTGATTTTTACAAGCGCGAATGGCCTGTTGGATGACATTCCGGTTGAAAAAGTTAGAGATTTTACTTCGAAGTTTATAGATTATTTCAAGTCTAATTATAAAGAAGTAAGTGAGTTTATTCTCAAAGAAAAAGTTTTTGGAGATAAAGAAAAAGAAGCAGTATTAAAAGCAATACAAGAATTTAAAAAAGTTTATCAATAAAAGAATATGATAAGCACAAGAGAGGTTAAAGCCAAAATGAAGACAACCAAAAATATCAAGGAGATAACTTCTGCTTTGGAAGTTGTTTCTATAATTAGAATGAAAAAATCGCAGGAAGTTGTGAGACAGAGCAAAAATTTTGTTAAAACATCTTTTGAAATACTAAAATCTCTTTTGGAAAACGGAGCCTTAGACGGGAGTGATAATAAAAAAGAGAAAACAAATAATAAGAAAGCTGTTTTACTAATAACATCCGATAAAGGTTTGTGCGGCCCTTTTAATGTGAATGTTGTGAAAAAGTTTAATGAATTTTTAAGTGAAAATAATTTTACTGAAAAAGATATAAAAGTTATTTCTGTTGGTAAATGGGGGTACAATTTTTTGAAAAGAAAAAATTTTAATATTTTATCTTCTTTTCAAAGGTTTAGCGATGTTATTACATTAGAAGAAATTAACCCAATAGCAGAAAACGTTTTTGATTTATATTCCAAAAATGAGTTTTCTGAGTTGTATGTTGTTTATACTGATTTTATAAGTTCTGTTAAAAATGTTTGCAGAGTAAAAAGAATGTTGCCTTACAATGTTGAGGAAATTATAAATATAATTAAAGAAATTTTCCCGGAAATTGAATATAAAAGAAAAGAAAGGAAAGTTAAAAAAGAATACATATTTGAACCAAGCGTTAGCTATATTATGGAAAGATTGACACCGTTTTTGTTAAGAATACAGCTTTTTTATTTTATTACCGAGTCAAACGCTGTTGAGCATTCTTTAAGAATGATGGCAATGAAAAACGCAAAAGACACAGCCACAGATTTGTTAAAGAATCTTAACTTAATTTTTAACAAAGCAAGACAGGAGAAAATTACTTCAGAACTCATAGAAATAACATCAGCAAAGGAATTATTATAATTTTAACTTTAGGAAAAATATTATGGCAGAAAAAAACATAGGAGAAATTAAAAGAATAGCAGGACAAGTTTTAGATATTAAATTTTCTCAAGACAATGTGCCTGCTATTTATAATGTAATTTCCATAGTGGACGAAAACCAAAATGAGGTTTGCAAGGGAGAAGTTTTTGGACACATTGGAAATGGTTTGGTTAGAGTATTGATTTTAGGAGCAACTTCAGGGTTGAAAATTGGGATGAAGGCAATAGATGAAGGATCTCCTTTAAAGGTTCCAGTTGGTCCTAAAACTCTTGGGAGAATGTTTGATGTTTTTGGGAATCCAATAGACGGCATAGAAAAAAAAGATTTTGATAAATTTGACATAATTCATAAGAAAGCGCCAGAGTTCAAAGAAGTAAAACCAAAAATAGAAGTTCTAGAAACTGGAATTAAAGTTATTGATCTTTTGTGTCCTGTTTTAAAGGGTGGGAAAGTTGGAATGTTTGGAGGTGCTGGAGTTGGGAAAACAGTTATTATTATGGAACTTATAAGAAACATTGCTTTTGTTCACAAAGGCGTATCTGTTTTTGCTGGTGTCGGAGAAAGAATTAGAGAAGGTAATGAGCTTTACAATGAAATGAAAGAATCGAATGTTTTACCAAATACTGTTTTGGTTTTCGGGCAGATGGATGCTGTTTCAGGCGTTAGAATGAGAGTTGGCTTGACAGGTTTGACGATGGCAGAATATTTTAGAGACGAAGAAAACAAAGACGTTTTATTGTTTATAGATAATATTTTCAGATTCGTGCAGGCAGGTTCTGAGGTTTCCGCTTTGTTAGGTAGGATACCTTCTCAAACAGGTTATCAGCCAACTCTTTCAAGCGAAATGGGTCAACTTCAAGAAAGGATTGTTTCAACTAATAATGGTTCCATTACATCTTTTCAGGCTGTTTTTGTGCCAGCAGATGATATAACAGATCCTGCTCCTGTTTCTGTGTTTTCACACTTGGATTCTGTTATCATTCTTTCAAGGAACTTAGCGCAAATTGGTATTTATCCGGCAGTTGATCCTCTTGAGAGCAAATCTTCAATTCTTTCACCTAATATAGTTGGCAAAGAGCATTATGAAGTTGCAAGAGAAGTGCAAAGAATACTTCAAAGATATAAAGAATTAGAAGATATTATAAGAATACTTGGTATGGAAGAGCTTTCTTCAGAAGACAAAATTATTGTTAAAAGAGCAAGAAGGATACAAAAGTTTTTATCTCAACCATTTTTTGTTGCCGAAGTTTTTACAGGAAATAAAGGTGTATATGTTCCAATACAAGAAACTGTTAGAAGTTTTAAGGAGTTGTTATCAGGAAAGTATGATGATGTTCCAGAAGACAGGTTTTATATGAAAGGAAGTATAGATGAAGTCGAAGTAAGCAAATAAAAATATGTTTGTTGGTATATACTCTCCAAATAAAGTCATATATGAAGGTGAAACAAATTCTGCAACTTTTCCTGCTGTTGAAGGGCAGATAACTATTTTAAACAATCACGCTCCTTTAATAACCTATTTGAGAAAAGGGAAGATAATGATAAAACTTGATTATGGGTATAAAGAAATAGAAATAGAAGGTGGAATACTTCATTGCAATGGAGAAAACGAGGTAAAAGTAATAGTTTAATAATAAAAACAACCTTTGGAGGGGTGCGCCGAATTGGCAAGGCACCGGTCTTGAAAACCGGCGCCCGCAAGGGCTTGTGGGTTCGAGTCCCACCCCCTCCGCCCTTGAAAATTACTCTCTTGCGATAACCATTGCTATAACTTTTTTAACTCCGTTTTCTTTTAATACCTTGGCTGCTTCCTGCATTGTTGCACCTGTGGTGTAAACATCGTCCACAATAATAATTTGTTTTTTTATCGGTTTTTTATTTATTTTAAAACTATCTCTTACATTTACTTTTCTTTCTTCTTTTTTTAATGTTGTTTGTGATTGAGTGTCTTTGACTTTTATTATTACCTCATTTAAAAAATCTATTTTAAGTAAATCTGCTAACTCTTTTGCTAAAAGTTCTGACTGGTTAAATCCGCGCAATTTTAGTTTTCTTTTGTGTAAAGGAATATAAGTTATCCCGAGGCTTTTATTGTTTAAAAATAAATTTAGTTTATTTAAGTTTAGTAGGTGATAGTAAATTAATTTTACCAAGGTTTTGGATAATTCTTTGCAAAAAGGAGCGTACTTAAAATTATGTATTAATTCTTTAACTATTTTATTTTGATAACTTGTGGCGCAGTATAAATTGTTTATATAACTTTTTACTGATTTTTTACACTTCATTCCATCAATAGTTACTTTGTTGCAATGAGGGCAGTATTGTCTTTCTAAAATTTCTATTAAAGAAAAGCAATCATCGCAAATCCACTCTTTTTCCAAATCTTTTTTGCATATTAAACAATAATATGGAAAAATATACTCTAAAACTTGTTTGATAAGTTGCATATAGTTTTTTTATATTATATTATAAATTATAAAATTGATCACAAAATAATTAAAATAAATGCCCTTTGATATATTTAAAAAAATAAGCGAGAATGTACTTGGTGTTGATATTGGAACTTTTTCTATAAAAGTAGTTGAGATATCAAAGTTTGGCTCGCAGGTTAATTTGGAAAATTATGGCAGCGTAAAGTCGTATGATTTTCTTTCAAACCCTTTTAGGAATTTCGACGAGAAAAGAGCAGTAAATATTGCTGTTGATGATACTGTTAACGCAATTAAGGCAATTTTAAAGGAAGCTAAAATTGAAAGCAGGAAGGCAATTTTTTCAATACCTGATTTTTCAACTTTTTTTACATGGTTTTCTTTACCGCCTTTAAACGAAGAAGAAATACCAACCGCTGTCGAGTTTGAGGCAAGAAAGTATGTTCCAGTTCCTCTTAGTGAAGTTACTTTGGATTGGGAGATTATCGAAAAAAAGAAAAATAAAAATGGAATAGAAAGCAAAATTTTATTGGCCGCGGTATCTAATGAGATTATTAAACAATATCAAGAAATTGCGTCCTTGTGCGGATTGAAACTTTTGGCTTTAGAATCTGAGGTTTTTGCCCTTTCAAGAATATTTAGTACTTCTTACAAAGAAGCAATAGGCATATTAGTTGACTTTGGCGCGACAACAACTACTATTAATATAGTTTATGACAGTGCTTTGCAAAGGACTTATAGTTTAGATTTATCTGGCAACGACATAACAAAAAAACTAATGGATAAATTTGGCATAGACAATCCTCTTAAAGCCGAGGAATTAAAATATAGAATTGGAATAAAAGCAGATAGAAAAAGAAGTTCTATAAACGCTGTTGTTTCTGAAATAATGCCTTTTGTTGAAGAATTGGCAGATAATATAGAAAAGGTGTATAATGATTTTTATAATACGGAAAAGAAAAGCATATCAAAAGTTTTTTTATCTGGAGGGTCCTCGCTGCTACCAGGACTGAAAGAATTTCTCTTTAAAAAATTAGGGAAAGAGGTTATAATTGTGAATGGACCTTTATCAGTTAAACACAATGAATTTTTAGATTCAATATTAGAAGAAAAAGGAGTGTTTTACAATGTTGCCTTAGGGGTAGCAGCAAGGGAAATATAAAAATATGAAATCAGATATAAATATAGACATAAACCTACGAAAGATTAACTTAGAAGAAGGGTTATTTCCAAAGATTTTTTCTTATATTTCATTATTCTTGTTTATTGGGGTTCTGGCATTTTATATGTATATGATTTTATCAGAAATGCAAATTTCTAAAAAAATAGAAGAAACGAGAACTCGTATAAACTCAATAGTTGCTTTTAGTGAAAAAGATAGACTTCAAGCTGCATTCCATCTTGAGAGAAAAGTGAACGATTATAAAGATGTTTTAAATTCAAAGAATACTATAGGTGATGTACTAAAATTTATAGAAAGTAAAACTTTAAATTTCGTATACTTCGACAGTTTACAAATAAATGTAGAAAATAATACATTAACTTTAACAGGGACCTTTCCTTCTGTTTATATTGTTGATCAACAATTGCTTATTTTTTCAGAAGACGAAAAAGTAGAGAAAACAACACTTAAAAACATTTCTTTAACTGCCGAAGGTGTAGAAGCAGAGTTAGAAATTAAGCTTAAAGAAAATATTTTTAAAGATAACTTATGGCAAGAGGGATCTTAGGTATACTATTTATAGTTTCTACTTTTATTATTGTTTATATGTTAGTAATACCTGAGTATTCAAAATTTTCTAATTTTAAAGAAAGATTGTCTGAATTTGAAGCAGCTTATAATAATAAAATGCAATATTTTTCTAAATTAAATGAAGAGTATAATAAAATATTAAGAAGTAGTGAAATTATTAAGAAAGTTAACTTTGCAATAAGTGATAGTTTTTTACCTTCTTATGATATTTATATAGTAGACAAATTAGCTCAAGATAACAATCTTATAGTAAAAGATGTTAAATTTTCAGACACGCAAATTTATGGTTTTGAAACAGAAACATTAAAAGAGTTGGAAAAAGAAATAAAAGTATTGAATAGTAAGCTCGAAATGGTAATAAGTGAGGAAGAAAAAGAGGTTTTGAAAGAGCAAATTAAACAAAAAGAAGAAATGAAAAAAAATTTAGAGAAAAAAGAAAAACAAAAGCAAGTAGATGATAGGCCTGAGATAATAGAAGTTTATGGTTTAAAGATTGAACAGCCGAAGGTAAAAAGGTCTTTAATGTCAATTTCTGTACAAGGAGATTATTTTGTTAAAAAAGCTGTAGAATCAGAATCTATTCAGAATGGGTTAAGGGAAGCAGATAATTTACAACAAGAAAATTTGCCAACACAAGAAGAAATTATAGGAGGTATTAAAAAATTCGTTGAAGACATGGAAAGAAGTTCGAGAATATTTGATTTTGAAAGTTTTGAACTAAAGAGAAATGAAGTTAAATTGGAAAGTGGTAAGTCGATTGAAGTTTTTAGCGCGACAATAAATTTTTATGTATACACTTATTAAGAATTTATGGCAATAGTATTTACAAGGAAAAAAGTTAGTTTTAAACGATTCAAAGATATTGGAGTTGTTTTTGGATTTGCTGTAGCGATTTTGGCAGGAACTATTGTTTTAAGATACGCTATAGCATATTTTATATCAATGCCATTGCCAAAAGTAGAAGAAAGTGTTTCTAAGTCAACAAGAGCTCCTAATATAGATTGGAATTTTTTGGGTAAAATAAACACCAATTATTTCAAAGATCCAGACAATAGAGGTTTAAGAGATTACAAAGTGGGTAAAGAAAACCCATTTTCTAAGATAATTAAATCAGAAGAATAATTTTTAAAATGGATATAATAAAAGAACTTTTAAAAATAGGCAAAATAGATCAAAATACTGCGGATAGCTTTTATTCCTCTGGCAAAATAACTTTAGAAGAGGCAGAAAAGTTTGTTTTGGAGAAAAATATAGTTTCCCCAGAAGAATTATTAAAAATAAAAGCGCAGCTTGGCAATGTTGATTATATGTTATCTCTGCCAGAAGATATACCGCCTGAAGTTTTGGATTTGTTGTCAGAGGAGTCGGCGCAATTTTATAAAATTATCCCTATATCTAAAAGTGGCAATGTCATAGAATTTGGTATAGTGGATCCAACAAATCAGAGAAGTTTAGACGCTATTAAGTTTTTAGCAAGACAAATAGGTTTAGATTATAAAGTTTATGTCATTTTATATTCTGAATTCGAAAAAGTTGCCAGGAAATATAAGACCATAAAAAGAGAAGTAAAAACTGCTTTGAAAGAATTAATGGAAGAAGAAGTTCCAAGCGAATCTTTAGAAAAAGTAGAAGAACAAGTTTCTCCAGAACAATTATCTAATTTATCAGCAGAGGCTCCTATAAACAGAGTAGTTAATATAATTCTACAAAACGCTATTGAAGGAAATGCTTCTGATATTCATATAGAGAGAACTTTAGATAAAACAAGAGTAAGGTTTAGGTTTTTGGGAGAGTTGCACGAAAGTCTTTTGTTGCCTGCAAAAATTCACAACGCCATAGTTGCAAGAATAAAAGTACTTGCTAATCTAAGAATAGATGAAACAAGATTGCCTCAGGATGGCAGGTTTTCTATAACTTTTCAAGGGAGGAATATAGATTTTAGAGTGTCTACATTTCCAGCTATTAGAGGAGAAAAAGTTGTACTTAGAGTTCTAGATCCAGGTAAAGGTCTCAAGAAAATGTCAGAATTAGGTTTAGAAGGAAGGAATTTAGAGCTTATAGAAAAAGCTTCCCAGATGCCTTATGGAATGATATTGGTTACAGGTCCCACCGGCTCTGGTAAAACAACCACTCTTTATACCATTTTAATGAAACTAAATGATGAAAAAGTTAATATTGTAACTCTTGAAGATCCTGTAGAGTATTATATAGATGGGATTAATCAGTCGCAGGTAAGACCAGACATAGGTTATACATTTGCTTCTGGTTTAAGAAGTATTTTAAGGCAGGATCCTAATGTTATTATGGTGGGTGAGATAAGAGACAGGGAATCGGCGGAACTGGCTGTTAACGCTGCTCTTACAGGCCATATTGTTCTTTCAACCTTGCACACAAACAATGCTGTTGGAGTTATTCCAAGAATACTTGATCTTGGAGTTATGCCATTTTTGTTGCCGTCAGCCTTAAATATTATGATCTCTCAAAGGCTTGTTAGGGTTTTATGTGATAATTGTAAAAAGAAGATAAAACCGCCGGCAAAAATAAAAAACATTATATTGGAAGAGTTAGAGGATTTACCTTCTCAAGAAAAAGAAAAAATTGATTTGTCTGAAATTTATGTATGGCAGGCTGTGGGTTGTAAAAAATGCAATGATCAAGGTTATTCTGGTAGAATTGGTATATATGAGATATTAGAAATGACCCCAGAGCTTAAAAGAATAGTTGTTGAAAAACCAGTAGAATCAAATATATTGAAAGAAGCAAAAAGGCAAGGCATGATAAGTTTAAGGCAAGATGGTATATTGAAAGTTTTAAGAGGTATAACATCAATGGAAGAAGTTTTAAGAGTAACCGCTGAATATTAAAACTATGACAGAAGAAAAATATAAAATTTTATTGGTTGAGGACGACAAGTTTTTGGCTGATATTTACACAACAAAGTTTACGCATGAAGGTTTTGATGTTTTAAATGTTGGAGATGGGGCTATGGTTTTAGAAAAAGCAAAAGTATATAAACCTGATTTGGTGATGCTTGATTTAGTTTTACCAAATATGGACGGTTGGGAAGTATTCGAGGCTTTAAGAAATGATGAAGAAACAAAAAACTTAAAAGTTGTGGTGTTTTCAAATTTAGATTCGCAAGAAGATTATGAAAAGGCAAAAAAGTTTAGCGCTATAGGTTATATAGTCAAGGCAAAAAATACTCCAAAAGATGTAGTCGAAAAGATTAAAGAATTAATTAATAAATAATATGAAAAAAACTTTTAAAATAGAAAGTGTTTTAGAGGCTGCTATTAAAGAAAATGTTTCAGATGTGCACTTTACTTCTAATGAAATTCCTTATATAAGGGTGAACAGAAGATTAATATGTTTAAATGAAGTCGGGATTATAACAACAGAAGAATTGGAAGATTTTTTGTTTTCTATATTGTTAGATGATATGAGAGAAAATCTATACAAAGAAAGAAGCTTAGATTTTTCATATACTTTTAAAAAGGGACACCGTTTTAGAGTTAATGCTTTTTTTGAATCTGGAAGATTATGTTGTGCTTTGAGGTATATACCGTCTGAGATAAAAAGTATAGAAGAGTTAAATCTACCAGAATCATTGCATAAAATATCGCAAGCAACACAAGGTTTTGTGTTAGTAACAGGCCCTACAGGCCATGGTAAATCAACAACCTTAGCTTCCATAATTCAGGAGATAAATATCAAAAGGAGCGAACATATAATAACAATAGAGAATCCAATAGAGTATATATTTAAAGATGGTCAATCTTTAATCCATCAAAGAGAAGTTGGAGTAGATACGCCATCATTCAATAGAGCATTAAAAGATGCATTAAGAGAAGATCCTAATGTTATTATGGTGGGTGAGATGAGAGATTTAGAGACGATGGCGACTGCTATTACAGCAGCTGAAACAGGACATTTAGTTCTATCAACATTGCATACTAATTCAGCGGCAGAAACAATTCACAGAATAGTTGATTCATTCCCTCCTCATCAGCAAAATCAAGTGAGATTGCAATTGGCTTCTTCTCTGTTGGCAATAATATCTCAACGTCTTTTACCTTCTTTAAATGGCGGGCTTATACCGGCCGTTGAAATATTATTTAAAAACGCTGCAGTTTCTAATTTAATAAGAGAAAATAAAATTCATGAAGTTCATAATATTATGGAATCGTCAATAAAAGAAGGTATGATTTCTTTAAATAGATATTTGGTAAAACTTGTAAAAGAAGGGAAAATTTCTCAAGAAGTAGCATTTGTTTTTTCTAACGATCCTCAAGAATTAAAGTTATTTCTAAGTTAGATTTGTATGAAGTTTAAATATCAAGCAAGAAACAAAGATGGTAAATTGGTTTCTGGTATTGTTGAGGCTCCGAGTAAAGAAGCTGCGATTTACCTTATTCAAGAAAAAGGGTTATTTTTAACATTTTTAGAGCAGAAAGAAGAAGGCGGTTTGTTTTCAAAAACAACTAAAATAACAGGAAAAATTTCCCAAAAAGATATTATGGTGTTTTTTAGGCAACTGGCAACTATGGTTGGTGCTGGTATTCCGTTGGTTGAGGCTTTGAAGTCTTTGGCTGATCAGTCAGACAAAAAGATTTTAAGAGAAACAATACAAAATATAACAAAAGAAGTTGAGGCAGGTTCTCCTTTATCATCTGTGTTAGAAAAATATCCTCAATATTTTTCTGAGTTAATTGTTGGTTTGTTGAAAGCAGGAGAGGCATCTGGAACTTTGGCAAAATCTTTGGAATATTTAGCAGAATATCTTGAAAATGAAAATTATATTTACAGCAAAATTAAAAGCGCGCTTGCTTACCCGGCTTTTATAGTTGTTGCTATGATAGGTATTATATTTATACTAGCTTTTTTTGTACTACCAAATCTTTTAATAGTTTTTGAAAGTGTTGGTACAGAGAATCTTCCAATAACCACGAAAATTATTATATCTTCGACAAATATAATAAGAAGTTATGGTATGTATATTTTAATGATGTTTGGTTTTATCCTGTTTTTGCTTTATAGATATTTTTTTCAAACAATAGAGGGCAAAAAAACACTTAGCAAAATCCTTTACTCTTTACCTATTATAAAAAACACTGTCAGGAAAATTTATGTTTCAAGGTTTGCCGAAGTATTTTCTACCCTGCTTTTAAGTGGTATACCAATAACCTCTGCACTTGAAATATCTAGCACTGTAATTGGCGACGAGGTTTACAAAAAAATAATTTTAGTAGCAAAAGAAGAGGTTAAAAAAGGGGAAAAGTTAAGTTCTGTTTTATCTCAGTTTTCTCCTCAATATTTAGATCCTATTTTTGTTAGAATGATTTATGTTGGAGAAAGTTCTGGTAAATTGGGCGATTCGTTAAAAAATTTGGTAAAAGTTTACAGGAACGAGGTAGAAAGTAGCATTGAGGGAATTTTATCCTTAATGGAACCTGCTATAATGGTGTTATTGGGTGGAGTCGTTGGCATCATAGTTATTTCAATTTTACTTCCGATGTATCAGAACTTAATGAATACAGGCTTTTAACCTTGACCTATTTTTATGTTTTGCGATAATAAAATTATTAGAAATAAATTAAAGGTCGAAAATTATTACTTTAATTAAAAATTAAAATTAAAGAGTATGCAAAATACAAAAAAAGGTTTCACGTTAATTGAGTTATTAATAGTAATTGCTATTATTGGCATTTTAGCAACAGCATTGGCACTGAACATTCCAGCTTATTTAAATAGGGCTAAAAATGGGGCTTTGAAGGGTGCAGTGGCAAATATACCTGTTGGCGCTACAAATTGGTCAATTAGTAATAACGGTGCATTTACCGGTTTCAGTACAGAATGTGTGAAGGGGGCAACTAGTAGTATAGAAGAATGTAAAAAGGCAAGAGAACAAGCTAGCGGCAACTTAACAGGAAACTCTGACGCAGATAGTTTTTGTATTAAAGCGCCAGGTTTTGGAGGTATAAATTATTGTACAGATGCAAGCGGCAATGTTTATGAAAATAAAAGCTGTAGTGCCGCTGCTCCGTATGTTTGCCAATAAATCATTGATCATTTGCCAAAAAACAGCCCAGGATTTGAATCCTGGGCTGTTTTAATTTAGAATTATTTTATATGATATTTTTACCTTTAATTTTCGGTTTTATAGTAGGATCTTTTTTAAACTCTATTATTTTTAGATATAACAAAGGTTTTAGCATTATTAAAGAAAGATCAAAATGTTTTAAGTGCGGCCATATTTTGTCTTGGAAAGATTTAGTTCCAATTTTAAGTTTTTTGTTTTTGAGAGGTAAATGCAGGTATTGTAAGCAAAAAATATCACTGCAGTACCCTTTGGTCGAGTTTTTCACTGGTATACTGTTTTTGTTTTCTTGGATTGTTTCAAAAGGTGATATTTTGGAATTTTTAATTCTATCAGCAATATTTTCTTTGCTTTTAATAATATTTGTTATTGATTTAAAAAATTTTATTATACCAGATAGGTTTTCTTTTTCTTTTATTGTGCTGTCAGGCATTTATTCTTTCATTTTTAAGAGCAACTTTAACATAGACATTTTTTTGAAGGATCATCTTTTAGCAGGCTTTTTATATTTTTTATTTTTCGCTTCTTTATATTTATTTTCTAAAGGAGAGGTGATGGGTTTTGGAGATGCAAAACTTGCTTTTGGCATTGGTTTGTTTTTGGGAGTTTACTTTACTTTTGTGTCATTTTTGATATCTTTTTGGATAGGAGGTGTTTTTTCTTTAATTTTGATTGTTGTGCAAAAGAAAGGATTGAAGGCTAAAATTCCATTAGGACCTTTTTTAATAACAGGTTTTTTTACTGCTTTAATGTTTGATTTATTAAATTATAATTTTTTCTTTTATTAAATGAATTCAAAAGGATTTACATTAATAGAAGTTTTAATTGCTATAGCAATAGTTTCAATTTTATCTGGAGTTTTTGTTTTAAATATACCTAAAATAGATAAAACTTTTAAGTTTGAGCAAAGGGTAAGAGAAATAGCGCAAGAATTAAAAGAAGTAAGAGAATGGGCGCTTTCTTTGAAAAGTTTTAATGACAATGAAGTTTCAGGTTATGGAATACGTTTTGATAAATCAAGTGGTGAGCACAAAATAATAATTTATGTAGATAGAGACGGTAATAACGCTTATCAACCTTCAGATGATACGGTTAAAGAAATTAATTTAAATAGCGATAATATTTATATTAGCGAGATAAAGGTTGATGATATCATAAAAAACGAAGCAGATATATTTTTTAAATCTCCACAACCAACCATATATATTGATGGTGCTCAGTTAGATAAAGAAATAGAGGTGTTTTTAACCCAAGATTCGCATAAATTCAAAATTTATTTAAATAGGGCAGGTTTAATATATGTTAAAAGAGAATAATAAAAAAGGTTTTTCTTTATTAGAAACAATGATAGCAGTTGCTATTATAGGTATTGCTATAGGCGGCCCTTATTTAGTTATAAATAGAGCATTGTCAAATTTTTTAGATGCTGAAAATAGGTTTAAGGCAGTGTTTTTGGCTCAAGAAGGAATGGAGTTGGTAAGAAATATAAGAGATAACAATTTTATAAAGATAGTGGTTGGAAGTGAGAATTTAAATCCTTGGGATGATGGTTTGACGCCGGGTAGTTGTTATGAAATAGATTATAATGATTCTTCTTTAACTCCTTGTTCAGTAGGTAGTTTAAGGAACTTAAAAATAAATAGTAATGGTTTTTATGATTATGATGATTCTTCCGGCACTGATACTATGTTTAAAAGATACATAATTATATCAGATTGTGGATCAGATTGTTTAGAAATAAGGTCTATTGTAAAATGGAACTTTAAAGGAGAAGAAAATAAATATGAATTAGTTGGCAGATTATATAATTGGATACAACATTATGTTCCATAGTTTTAATTATTTAAAAAATGAAAAAGGATATACTTTGGTAGAGGTTCTAAGTGCCTTGGCTGTTGCCAGTATTGTTGTTACAACAGCAATGAGTTTATTTATAAATGCTTTTTCAACTCAGGTAAAAGTGGTTCAAAGAAATGATATAATATTAGAACTAAATTATTTAATTAACTATATGTCAAGAAATTTAAGAATGGCTCAATACGATGAATCAGGCGAGTGCGGAAAGGTTGACTCTAATTACAATCAAGTTAAAAATTCTATGGTAAATACTGAGAATCAAATATATTTCAAAAATCAAGAAGGAAATTGTCAGGGTTTTTATCTTGATAATGGAGTGATTTATCAAGAAATAGATCAAGGAGATACTACTGAAATTTTAAGATTAACAAGCGAACTTATTTATGTTAAAACTTTTAAAGTTGTTGACCCTATTAGTAGTTGGGAAAGAGGAGATGGTAAACAGCCAAGAGTGACATTTATAATAGAAGCATATCACATATCAGACCCAGACAAAAAAACAATAAAATTACAGACAACCGTATCGCAAGCGTCCATAGATGCAGAATAAAAATATGTTAAAAGAAAAATTCAAAAATAATAAAGGATCGGTTTTAGTAATTGCTTTATTTGCTACAGTTATTCCTCTTACAATAGCAATTTTAATGACATCTTTGGTTTTTAGCGAATTGAAGATATTTAGGGATTTAGGTTTTTCAAACAAGGCTTTTTATGGCGCTTTTACAGGAGTAGAGCACAAGCTTTATAATAATGATAACAGTAATATCAGCAGTAGGATAGACAGCGTGGATTATGAAGTTAGGGATTATGAAGTTAGTGAAAGTATTGGAAACTTTATTTCTACTGGAAAGTTTAAAGATGTAAGAAGAGCAATAGAGGTTAGCTTTTAAGATTTATTATGTTTTTTAGTTTTTCTATTATTGCAAGGTTTCTTTACCTCTTGAAAGATTATTTATTTTTCGTTTTGCCGGCGATTCTTTTGAGTGTTATTGGAATAATATCTCTTTATTATTATCCTCACATGCCAAACTTGGATAATTATGAAAAACAAATAATTTTTCTTTTTGTAGCTCTAATATTTTCTTTTGTAATTTCTGTTTTAGATTACAGGGCTATAATTTCAAATTCGTATCTTTTGCTTTTTATTTATGGTTTCTTTATTTTATCTTTGATTGGTCTTTTTTTCTTTTCTAAGACGATAAGAGGCATACAAGGATGGTACACAATAGGTCCTTTTTCTTTTGACCCCTCTCAGTTTTTACAAATAATTGTTTTAATTATTATAGCGAAATACTTTTCTTCAAAATATGAAAAAGCAAAAAACAAAATAGCCTATATTATAATTTCAGGTCTATATGCTTTTTTGCCATTTTTGTTAATTATGCTGCAGCCTAATTTGGGAACAGCCATAATTTTTGTTTTAATATGGCTTTCTTTTCTCTTTTTGGCAGGCGCAAAAAAAATTTATACTTTTTTAATATTATTTGCTTTAATTATTTCATCATTTTTTGCTTGGAACTATGTTTTGCAAGATTATCAAAAAGAAAGAGTATTGTCTTTTATATCGAAAGAAAAAGATATTTTAGGAAGCGCGTGGAATCAATATCAATCTCAGGTTGCGATAGGATCTTCAAGTTTTTTTGGTAAAGGATTGGGGCACGGCACGCAAACAAGATTAGGGTTTTTGCCAGAGGCCCATACTGATTTTATGTTTTCAGCAATAGTTGAAGAATTAGGACTTTTTGGCGCTATTTTAATTTTTGGTTTATTCGTTTGGCTTTTTTATAACGTTTTAAAGGTTGCCTTATCATTGCAAGATAGATTTTCTTATTTTTTTTGTTTTGGCTATGTTATTTTGATTTTAATTTATATAATATTAAATATAGGGTCTAACATAGGCATTTTGCCTGTTATTGGGGTATCTTTACCTTTTGTTAGTTATGGAGGGTCATTTCTTTTATCGTTGTTTTTGGGTTTGGGTTTGATACATAGCATAAAAAAACATAAAAATTTATGAGATTTTATTATAAAGCGAAAAATTTACAAGGCGATATTCAGGAAGGTTATTTGGAGGCACAAGACACAAAAGAACTTGCCAAAATTTTAAAGAATAAAGGTTTTTTTGTCGTTGATTTTAGAGAAGTTGGAGAAAAAAGTGGTTTTGACATTAAAAGCAGCAGAGGTTTGCCAATAAGTTTTGGCGTTCCCTTAAAAGAAAAAATACTTTTTTTAAGGAATTTAAAAGTTATGTTAGATTCTGGCATTTCTTTGCCAGAAGCATTGCAAAAAATTTCAGGTTATGTGAAAAACAAAAAATTAAAGCTTGCGATATCAGATATAAAAGAAAAAGTTGTAAAAGGTAAAAAATTATCAGAAGCAATATCATATCATAAGGATATTTTCCCAAACTTATATTACACAATGATAAAAGCAGGTGAGGAATCTGGAAATTTAGGCAATGCTTTGGAGAGCATATTAATTCAAACAGAAAGGGAATATGAGTTAACTTCAAATATAAAAGGAGCGATGATATATCCTGCTGTTATTATTATGACAATGATAGGCATTGGTGTTATTATGCTTGTTTTTGTTGTGCCAAGTCTTTCTAATATGTTTGAGAGTTTGGGTGTTGAATTACCCCAAACTACTAAAGCTATTATTTTTATAGGAGATTTATTTTTAAGCTATTGGTATTTGTTTGTAATAATGTTGGGCGTGCTTGCATTTTTTGCCAAAAAAACTTTGTTTAGTAGCGCAAAAGAAGGGAAAGGGCCTCTTGTGAGTAAAATGTTATTAAGAATTCCTTTAGTGTCCAATTTGATGAAAAGCATACTTGTTGCAAGATTTGTTAGAATGCTGGCTATTTTATTGAAATCTGGTGTTTCTTTAGTAGAATCATTAGAAATTATTAAGGACACTTTAGACAATTATTATTACAAAAAAGCTATCGAAGATGCAAAAGAAAAAGTTCAAAAAGGGATAAAGCTATCAGAAGCATTACAGCCTTATTATAATCTTTTTATACCACCGACAATAGAATTAATAGCAGTTGGTGAGGATACTGGTAAAACATCAGATATCTTGTCTAATTTATCGATTTTTATGGAAGAAGAAATTAAAAGATCAACTAAAAATATAATATCAGCAATAGAGCCAATGATTATGGTTTTAATAGGTGGTGTTATAGGCTTTTTTGCTGTTGCTATGATACAACCTATGATGTCGCTTATGAGTGCAATTTAATTTTTACATTATGATGAATTTTTTAAAAAACAACAAAGGATTTACCTTAACTGATGTTTTAATAGGTATAACACTTCTTTCAATTGCTCTAATTGCTATTTCAGGGTTGGTTTATTTTACAATAAAGTCAACTTTTTATGTCGCAAACTATGTTACCGCTACCAATATAGCAATAGAAGAAATAGAAAAAATAAGAAATCTCAACTATCTTGATGTTGGAACTGTTGGCGCTGTTTTGCCTTTTGCTCAAGGTATTTTAGAGCCCCAATCAACTGTTATAAGAAACGGAGTTAGTTATACAGTGGAAAGGAAAATTAAATTTGTTTCTGATCCTGCAGATGGTGTTGGTGCTTCAGATGAATGCGACTTAGATTATAAAAAAGTAGATATAATAGTCTCTTTTTCTGGAATAATTTCTGGAAAAAGAGTTTTAAGTACTATAGTTTCTCCAGATGATTTAGTTGAGGAAATACAAAGTTGTACAAACCAGCCAGGTGGCATTCTTTCGGTTTTAGTTTTTGATGCGCAGGGGATTCCTGTTGAAAGCCCTGTAATTTCTGTTTATAATCCTTCAACAGGTAATTTAATAGATCAGGCAACTCCAACAGATGGCAGTTATGCTTTTATATTGTCTCCTGGCCAGTATAAAGTTGTTGCTACAAAAGGAGGGTATTCTACAGACAGGACTTATGGAACAGATGAAATTACCCAACCAGAAAAACCACACCCAAATGTTATAGACGGTGAAATAACAAATATAAGTTTTTCAATAGATAAATTATCAAAGTTTACTGTTTACACTTTATTTCCAGCAAGTATAGATAGTTTTTCAGATAGTTTTGGTGATTTTAGTAAGATTTCTAACTATAACAATGTAGTTTTGGATAATGGACAGGTTAAACTTTTAAATACCGGCAGCGGTTATGTTAGTGATGGCTTTATTGAATCAGTAGAAATAGAGCCAGGATCATTTTTATCATGGTTGAATTTTACATTCAACGATAATCAAATATCTGGCACAAGCATAAAATATTATGTTTATTATTTTGACGGAGCACATTGGTCTTTGGTTCCAGATTCTGATTTGCCCGGCAATTCTACTGGTTTTTCGGTTTCTCCTGTTGATCTTTCTTCTTTGGACGTTGCCACTTACAGTAAACTAAAATTTAGAGCAGATCTTCATACAGACGATACTTCTAAAACGCCTTCAATAGATTTATGGCAGGTTTCTTGGAAGGTAAGTAACGAAACACCTGCTGGTAATATAACATTTAATGTAAGGGGTGATAAAATAATAGGTAGGAATAGTTCAGACCAACCGGTTTATAAGTTTTCTCAAGATTTTACTTCAAATGGTTCTGGAATAGCCTATATTGACGATATTGAGTGGGATAATTATACATTTTCAAGTGTTGGTGCAGACCCGGATTTAGTAGCAACAAACCCTTCCACTCAGCCAATATTTTTACAGCCGAATACTAATTTAGAGGTTAAACTTTATTTTGAATCTCAAAATTCTTTAATAGTTTTAGTAAAAGATCAAGATACCTTGGAGCCAGTGCAAGTAGCGTCTGTTAGATTATATGATGGCGCTAGTTATGATAAAACAAACTATACAGATTCAAACGGTAAAACAGCATTTATACCATTGGAAACTAAAAACTATTTTATTGAGGTTGGCGCTATAAATTATTCTTCTTATTCTGGCACAGTTACAATAACAGGTGATAATACATTGGAAGTATTTTTACAAAGAATAGAGTAAAATTATGAAAAAAGGTTTTACTTTCATAGAAGTTATAATAGTTATTGCGATATTTACAATAGTTCTTGGAGCAATATCTTCATTTTCTTTAAATTTTTATAACAATCAAAAATTTATATCAGATTATTCTAATATAGTTGACCAGGCAAAGTTCGGCGTTTTTAGAATGGTTAAAGAGTTAAGAGAGGCAAAAACAGGAGAAGACGGTTCTTATCCCTTGGTTTTTGCTGGCGATAAAGAAATAGTTTTTTTCGCAGATGTTGATAATGATGGAGTTGTTGAAAAAGTTAGATATTTTTTGGGAAGTGTTCAATCAGCAGATTATACGCAAACTTGTTCTACCAATACAACAGGTGGTAGTTGTTCTGTAGTTTTTTCTAATTTTTTTAATGGGACACTTGTTTCAGCAAGTGCTAAAGTTTCTGGAAGGGGTGATTTAAACCAAGGAAATGAATATTTTGATGTATTTGCAGACGGAGTGAAGTTAGGACAAGTATGTAAATCTGGGTGTAGTCAATGTGGAAGTTCGTTCGAGGGAACACAAACATTCGATGTTTTATCCCAGGCGCGAGATAATAGTTTGGTTTTAACAGCCGATGCTACAAATGACGTGAATATATGTAACCCTAAAATGGAAGCAAAATTTGAGTTGTCTGTTAGTTGGAATGATACTTCAGGAGATAATATATTAAAAAAAGAAGTAACAGAGCCAACAGGAGATCCGCCAGAATATTTACCAAATAACAGTACAACAACTGTAATTTCAAATTATGTGATAAACACGCCACCAATATTCCAATATTATGACAAAGAGGGTAATATTATAAATGACACCCCAGCACGCTTAAAGGATACAAAGCTTATAAGAGTTTATTTAGTTATTGATAATGATATTAATAAATCTCCAAAACCTTTTGAGTTAGAAACATTCGTTAATATAAGAAACTTAAATGAATAAAATATTTCATAAAAACTTATCAGAAGGATCAATTACTTTATACGCAATGATAATGATGTCAGTATTTTTAATTATTTTCACTTCGTTGGTTGGAATGGTAATTTCAAGGTTAAAAGCAGCGGATCAATTAGCAAGCTATGAACAATCTCTTGCAATAGCAGAAGCAGGAATTAATTATTATAGGTGGTGTTTAAATCATAATGTTGAAGGCAATTGCCCGATTAATTTCACTTATGAAGATTCTCAGGGGGTTCAATTGGGGCGAATCGAAATTACAAATTTATCAAATCAGGCGTGCGGAGAAATAGTATCTTATGATGTTGTTTCTAAAGGTTACACATTAAAATACCCAACACTTGACAGATCAATCTCTATTCAATATGCAAGAGAATCTGTTGGCAAATATGTAACTTTGTTAAATGATAGTGTTTGGGCAGGAGCAGATATAGAATTAAAAGGATTGTATCATTCAAATGGTGGTATAAGAATGGACGGAGAAAATCAATCTTTGGTTACAAGCACCCAAACAGAATGGGTTTGCACATTGTCTTTTGGTTGTAGTGTATGTCCTACGAGTGATGGTTGCCGCTTAGATGGTGGTAAATGTATGTGCCCTGGAGTATTTACAACAGCAAACGGTAACAAAGATTTATTTTCTTTTCCTGTTCCTCCTTTTGATTTTAATTCAATTACAGTTGATATAGCAAATATAAAATCAATAGCACAAAGTTCAGGGATATACTTGCCCCCATCTGTAAATTTAAATGCCAATGGTAAGGGATACCACGTTATACTTAGTAATAATTCAATTAAAGTGAATATAATAACTAAACTATCTCCTGTTTGGGCTTATTCTCTAGAGGAAGGATGGCATTATGATTATTTTATAATATCAAGCGAGGTAAATTATGCTACTTACAACATACATCCATCTTGCGCAGTTGCTTTTTTTGAAGATGATGTTTGGGTTGAAGGAACATTACAGGGTAAATTAACTTTAGTTTCAGCGCAATTACCACCTTTATCTAAAAATACAAATGCCATTTTGCCAGGCAGTATATCTTATAATCTTAATAATCCAAAAGACGCCTTTACTCTAATAGCAGAAAATAATATTTTAATAGGTCCTCAATCGCCAAATGATATGGAGTTAAGGGGTATTTTTATAGCGCAAAATGGAAGATTTGGAAGGAATCTTTATTTGAATAATTACAGAAATAGTTTGGAGGTAAGAGGTTCTATTATTAGCAATGGTAGAGTTGGAACTAAATGGATTTGTGGTGGGAGTTATTGTTCTGGTTATGCAAGAAGAGAAAACAGCATTGATACAGAATTGATATATAACCCTGCTCCTTTCACGCCATTTATTGAATCTAAATTCAAAATTATAAATTGGGAGGAACTTTAATTTTTGATATAATTTTATATTTAACATAACTTATGGAATTTTTATCACTAAGAGAAAAATCTTTTGGCTTAGATCTTTCTGATTTATCTTTAAAATTTATAGAATTTAAAGAAAAAAATAACAACATTTTTATAAATTCTTTTGGCGAAAGAAATATACCTCAAGGAATTATTTCAGAAGGTAAAATTTTAGATGTTGAAAGGTTGGCTAATATTGTTAAAGATGCAATTTCTAATCCTTATTACAATAAACTTTCAACAAAATATGTTGTTTGTTCTTTGCCAGAAGAAAAGGCATTTGTGCAAGTAATTTCAATACCAAAGGTTTCAGATGAAGATTTAGAAAAAGCAGTAACTTTAGATGTTGAAAATTATGTACCTCTGCCAATATCAGAGGTTTATTTTAATTATCAGAAAATAGATATATTAGGGAAGTCAAATCATATTGATATACTGCTATCAGCAGTTCCAAAAGATATAGTTGAGGTCTACGCTCAAACTATTAGTTTGGCAGGTTTAATTCCTTCCTCATTTGTTTTAGAAACAGAAGCAATAGTAAAAGCAGTTATTGAAAATAATTTTTCTGAAAAACCTGTGGTAATTATAGACACTGGTGCTACAAGAACAAGCTTTATTATTTTTCACAAAAACGCCATAAGGTTCTCTTCTTCTATAAGTATTTCAGCAAATGATTTTACGAAACAAATTGCAAGTTATTTTAAGATAAGTTTGCAAGAAGCAGAAAAAATAAAAATAGAAAAAGGTTTGGATAAAGAATATAAATCAGGCGCTTTAATTAAGTGTTGCTCTGATATTTTAGAAAAATTTTCTTATGAAACAATAAAATTAATTTCTTATTACACCTCTCATTCCAAAGATAAACATGAAGACGATATTCAGGAAAGAGTTGATAAAATAATAATATGCGGTGGAGGAGCCTTACTTAAAGGCTTTCCAGAGTATTTATATTATAAAACAGGCATAAAAACAGAAGTTGCAAACCCATGGATTAATATTATGAAAGACGATAATTATATTCCTCCGATACCATTTGAAAAGTCATTATCTTTTACAACTGCCATAGGTCTTGGTTTAATTGGTATAAAAAACCCTGTTTTTTATAATATATAAAATATATGTATTTTTTACCTCCTCAATACAAAAATGATCTTAAAGCAATAAAAAAAAGCAAAATCGCTTTATCTATTTCTTTGTCTTTTGGAATATCTTTATTGTTTAGTTTGCTTTCTTTGTTTATAGCAGTAAATTATTTTAATCAAGAACTTTCATCAATTAAGTTATCTAACTCAAGAGAGCAACTTCTTATAGAAAAATATAAAAAAGAAGGGTTAGATAAAGAAATTATTAATTTTGATAAAAAACTCAGGTCAATTAAAGATTTTTATGACAGCCAAGTTTATATTTTGGATATTTATAACATAATTGCTAAAGAACTAAAAGATAGGGGAAGGGTTTCATCTTTAACTATATCAAGAATTAAAAATCCAGAAGGTAAAATAGTTTATCAAGTATCTTTATCAGGCAGCATACCAACAAGAGAATTATTAGGTCAGGTTAGGAATGGCCTTGCATCTTATGAGCAAATACCAGAAGAAAGCATTATAGCTCAACTTGCCACATGGATATCGCCAGATAGTTTTAATATAAGTTTTCAATATATAGGAAACAATGATAACCAAAAAGGAAAATAAATTTTTAATAATTTTTGTTATGTCAATTTTATTGCAGATAGTTTTTATATATTTTTTGTTGTTGCCAACTTATTGGACATTAAAAGATGCAGTACTCAATATTGTTGAAGAGCAGAGAAAATCACTAGAATTAAAGTTAGATTTATCAAACATAAATAAATTTTTGCAAGTTAAAGAAAAAGAAAAAGAATTTTTCCAAAGATTAAATGATTCTTTTGTTTCAATAAAAGAGCCAATTGAATTTTTAGATTTTGTTGAATCAGTAGTAAGCCAGCATTCTTCTGATTATGAGATTTCAGATGGAGGAAGATTAGAGGATGACTTAGGAGAATATATTATTTTAAATGTATCTTTTAAGGCAAGCGTGCCAGATTCTCTTAAAATTATTCATAAATTTCAAAATTCTAAATATTTAATGTCTGTTGAATCAGTGAGTATGAACTATGAAAATCAAGATGGTTCCGTTGATTTAAGGTTAAAAGCTTATATAAAATAAACTATGAAAAAAAACATAAAAATAAATATCGGCGGATTAAAAAGAAAATTGAATAAGGTTTCGGTTTTTATAATCTCAAAAAATCTTGTTTTTATTATTTTTAGTTGGTTTATTATTTTGGCTATATTTGGAATTTTGATTTATCTTGGCTATACAAGTAAATTGAAAGAAGGAGAAAGTAGAGCGTATATTAGCAAGTTTCTTTTTAGAGGTGGTGGAAACATAGATTATATAAAAGAAAAATGGATGAAAATGAAAGAAGAATTCGAGAAATCAGATTCATTAGAATATAAAAATATTTTTAAATAAAGTTATGCTTTTTAAAGCTTACATAGAAACAAAAGGATTTTCAGATATTATAGATATAACAGATTACGCGCAAAATTTTTTAAAAGAAACAAATTTTAGTGGTGGTTTGTGCAATATTTTTTGCCCTGGCTCCACCTGCGCTATTACTTTAATGGAATATGAAGACGGCTTAATAAAAGACGCAAAGAATTTTTTTGATAAAATTATACCTCAATCAAAAGATTATGAGCATTGCAAAAAATGGGGAGATTGCAATGGTTTTTCTCATTTAAGGTCGTTGCTGTTAAAACCATCTTTAACTGTGCCATTTGAAAATAAAAAGCTTTTACTTGGCACTTGGCAACAAATAGTTTTAATAGACTTCGATAACAGGGAAAGGAAAAGGGAAGTATATTTTAAGTTTATAAAAGATTATGATTAATGATGAAATAGCAAAAATATTTTTTGATATAGCAAACTACTTAAAAGCCCAAGACATCCCTTTTAAACCACAAGCGTATGAGAAAGCAGCTTTGATTTTGCAAAATATGGAGCAGGATATTAAAGAAGTTTATGAAAAAGGTGGCATAAAAGCATTAAAAGCTCTTCCCGGAATAGGTGAGAGCATGGCTCAAAAAATTCAAGAATACATAGAAACAGGTAAGATACAATACTACGAAGAACTAAAAAAACAACTTCCTGTTAACTTAACTGAAATTTCTGCAATTGAAGGAGTAGGGCCAAAAAGGGCAAAGGTTTTATACGAAAGATTAGGAATAAAAACATTAGATGATTTAGAAAAAGCAGCTAAAGAACACAAGATATGCAAATTATTTGGTTTTGGCGAAAAGACAGAAAAAAATATATTGGAGGGTATAGAGTTTGTTAAAAAAAGTAAAGGTAGGTTTTTGCTTAGTTTTATGTTGCCAAAGGCTTTTGAAATAAAAAATTATTTAAGCAAGATTAAAGGAGTTTCAAGAGTTGATTTCGCCGGATCTTTAAGGAGGAGAAAAGAGACAATAGGTGATATGGATTTTTTGGTTGTTTGCACTAACCCAAAAGAAGTTATTGATTATTTTGTTAGTATGCCAGGAGTAATAAAAGTATGGGGTAAAGGTGAGGCAAAATCATCTGTAAGAATGAAAGAAGGTTATGATATTGATTTGAGAGTAGTAAGTGAAGATTCTTATGGCTCTATGATGCAATATTTCACGGGTTCTAAAGACCATAATATAGTTCTAAGAAAGATAGCAATTGAAAAGGGAATGAAATTAAATGAGTATGGGCTTTTTAAGGGTAATAAAAAACTAGCAGGAAAAGATGAGAGAGAAATATATAATGTTTTAGGTCTTGATTATATAGAGCCAGAATTAAGAGAAAACAGGGGAGAGATAGAATGCGCTTTAAAAGGATGTTTGCCAAAAATAATAGGGTATCATGATATAAAAGGTGATTTACATACGCAAACTGAGTGGAATGGTGGCGAGAATTCAGTAGAAGAGATGGCGCTTGCTGCTTTTTCTTTGGGTTATGAATATATAGGTATTTCTGATCACACTCAATTTTTAAAAATTGAGCACGGTCTTTCAGAAAAAGATCTTTTATTGCAAAGAAGAGAAATAGATAAAATAAACAATAAATTTAAAGATAAAGGCATAAAAATTAAAATATTACAGGGGGCAGAAACCAACATTATGCCAGACGGTTCATTAGATATTTCTAACGATGTCTTATCTAAATTAGACTATGCTATTGGAGGAGTACATTCTTCAATGAAGATGTCAAAACAAGATATGACAAAAAGAATAATAAAGGCGATGGAAAACCCATACATTAATATAATTGCCCATCCAACTGGCAGGATTTTACAAAGAAGAGACGAATATGAGGTTGATATTGATTTAATACTAAAAAAAGCAAAAGAGACAAACACAATTCTTGAAATTAATGCTTATCCAGAAAGATTAGATTTAAACGATATCAATATCAAAAAAGCAAAAGAAATGGGTGTTAAAATGATAATTAACACCGACGCTCACCATATAGATCACTTGCGTTATATGGAATATGGTATAGCACAGGCAAGAAGAGGCTGGGCAGAGAAAAAAGACATTGTAAACACTTGGAAACTAGAAGATCTTTTAAAAGAGTTTCAAAAGAAAAGAAAACTCTTCGGCGTGAAGTAGTTTTATCCTTTTATCCTTTTATCCATTCTTCAAGAAGTTGACGAGCCTCAAAATCTTTAATTTGTTTTGGTGGAGTTTTCATAAAGTAAGCAGATGCCTCTATCACAGGGCCTGCTAATTTTCTATCTAAGGCTATTTTAGCGCATCTTATTGCATCTATCATAACGCCGGCTGAATTTGGGCTGTCCCACACTTCAAGTTTTGCCTCTATATTTAAAGGAACCTCTCCGAAAGTTTTACCTTCTATTCTTATATAGCACCATTTTCTGTCTTTGAGCCATGGAATATAATCAGATGGTCCTATGTGGATGTTTTCATCATCAATTCTATAAGGGATTAAAGATCTTACAGCGTTTGTTTTTGATATCTTTTTTGAATGCAATCTTTCTCTTTCTAACATATTAAGAAAATCTGTGTTTCCGCCAAAATTTATTTGGTAAGTTCTTTCTATTTTAACGCCTCTGTCTATGAAAAGTTGGGTTAAAAATCTGTGCAAAATTGTTGCTCCAACTTGAGATTTAATATCATCTCCTATGACAGGCAAACCTGCTCTTTCAAATTCTTTTTGCCATTTTTTGTTGGATGCTATAAACACAGGTATCCCATTAACAAAAGCGCAGCCTGCTTTTATTGCTTCTCTTGCGTAAAATTGTGTTGCTTTTTCGCTGCCAACAGGTAAGAAATTCACAACAACATCAACCTCAAACTTTTTAAACAATTGCGCAACATTTACTCCTTTCTCTTTTGATTCTAAAACAACTCCTTTTAAGTATTTTCCAATACCATCCATGGTATGGCCTTTGTAGACTTTGGCATTAAGTTCCGGAACATTAGTAAATTTATAAGTATTATTTGGAGGTGCAAAAATCGCTTCGCTTATATCCTTGCCAACCTTTCTCTTATCTACATCTATGGCGCACACAAACTTTATATCTTTTATATGATAATCTCCCAAAACAGGGTGCATTATACCAGGAACTTCTTCTTTAGGTTTTACATTTCTATAATAATAAACTCCCTGCACCAAACTTGAAGCGCAGTTGCCAACACCTATAATGGCAACCCTTATTTCCTTTTTTGACATATTTTTTGGAAAAATTAAAATAATACTTAATTATAATAAAAACTAAAAATACAATCCAATGTTAAGAGAAAAATCAGCAGGCGCTATAGTTTTTTATATCGAAAATAAGAAACCTGTTTACCTTTTTTTAAAACATAGATCAGGCCATTTAGATATTCCAAAGGGGAATATAGAAAAAGGAGAAACGCCTTTGCATGCTGCCAAAAGGGAAATTTTTGAAGAAACTGGTTTGAGTGATATTAATTTTATTGAAGGATTTGAAGAAAAAATAAATTATTATTATAAAAGCGAAGGAGAGTTAATTTATAAAGAGGTTGTAATTTTTCTAGCGCAAACAAGAATAAAAGAGGTTAAAATTTCTCCAGAGCATTTAGGATTCGAGTGGTTAGATTATGAAACAGCCTATAATAATATAAAGTTTGAAAACTCTAAAAAAGTTTTTTTAAGGGCGCATCAGTTTATAGTAGAGAAGTTTGTAATATAAAGGGTAGCTAAGAAGATACTTTTTCTTTTGATATTTCTATAAGTTTTTCAAACACTTTTGGATGTTCTTGGGCTAATTGAGCGAGAATTTTCCTGTCTATATCAATATTTGCTTTTTTGAGTCCGTATATAAACTTACTGTAACTTATGTTATTTAACCTACAGGCAGAGTTAATTATAATTTGCCACTCCCTTCTTTTTACTCTTTTTCTTGTTTTTCTATCCCTATAAGAATAACTTAGAGCTTTCATTAAAGCTTGTTTTGCTAGCGTGTATCTTGATTTCCTTCCCCATTTGTATCCTTTTGTTTGTTCAATTATTTTTTTTCTTCTTTTATGCGCTCTTTTACCTCTTTTTACACGTACCATATCTTTATTTTATAAATTTTTAAGGTCTATTTTGTAATAGTTTTTTTACTAACTTTGCTTCTGGTTTCGAAAGCGGAACTAATTTCTTTTTCTGTCTTAAAACCTTTCTTGATTTTTTGGCTCTAAAGTGGTTTTGACCACCAGCAACTCTTAACACTTTTCCTGTTTTTGTTATTTTAAATCTTTTTAACAATGTTTCTCTTACAGACATATTTTTACTTTAATTTTATTTTTTTGAAATTATAACCGTAAAACCTCTTGGTTCTAACTTAATATCTCTTTCCACTTTATATTCCACCTTTTCCTCCAAGAGTGATAGTATTTTTTTTATTTTTTCAATTGCTTCATTTTTTAATGTCATCTCCCTTCCTTTCAATATCATTTCAATTTTCACCTTATGATTTTTTTCAAAAAACTTTTTTATTTGATTTACTTTTATTTCTATATCGTGTTGACTTGTGTTAAAACCCACTCTTACATTTTTTAACTCCCCACCAGATTTTTTAGATGCTTTCTTTTTCTTTTTCTGAATATATAAATATTTTCCATAATCAGTTATTTTACAAACAGGCGGATTAACTTTATCAGTAACCTGAACCAAATCCAATCCTTTTTCTTTTGCTATGTTTATTGCCTCTTGTAAACTAAAAATGCCAAGTTGTTGGCCGTTCTCGTCAATTACTATTACATTTTTTGCTTTAATCTGATTATTATACAAAATTTTATCTTTCATGCAAGTTTTTGTCTATTTTTGCTGTTTTTGTTTATTTTAATTAATTTGTGGAGATGGAGGGATTCGCACCCTCGTCCAGAATAGCCACCCAAAACATTCTACATGCTTAGCCAGATTTATATTTCTGCTTGCAGTAAAAATCTGGCAAAATTCTGCAAGCATACCCATATTTTTATGAAACGTAAACTCCCTATGGGAAAGAGTTTACGTTTTCCTGATGGGTTGACACCCCCATATTCCTATCAGGAGTCAGAATAGGGGATGTGAGTTAGGCGTATGCTAACTCAGGTTGTTTTTGTATATTGGCATTTGTATTGCCTTCCTTGTTTTTTGCGGAAACAAGGAAAACCGGCGTGCATGTTTTGGGCAAACTATTCTGTCGAATCTTTTTTCATCCCCAAATACTACTGCTTTTTAATTTTCTTTCAATTTCCTTTTTTATTGATCTTTCTTTTAATTTTTCTTTTTTGCTATATTTTTTCTTGTACTTGGCTATTGCAAACTCTAATTTTATTAATCCATTTTTAGAGTATACTTTAAGTGGTATAAAAGTCAACCCTTTTTCTCTAAATTTTCCTATTAAATATTTTATTTCGTTTTTTTTAAGTAACAATTTTCTATCTCTTTCCGGATTATACTCTCCTGTTATATTTTTAGGCTGCCATGGTGGTATGTTTGCTCCAACAAGGTAAAATTCATTATTTTTTAAAATAACAAAAGATCCTTTTATACTCATTCTGCCTGCTTTTACTGATTTTACTTCTTGTCCGTTCAAGATAATGCCTGCTTCAACCTTTTCAAGGATATCATAATCATGGTAAGCTCTTTTATTTTCTTGAATAACTCTAATGCCCATTAACTTCTTTCACTGCTTTTAAATTCTTAAAATTTCAGGGACCATTTTTATTTTCCATGTTATCTTTGGAGCGGGTGACGGGATTTGAACCCGCGACCTTCTCCATGGCAAGGAGACGTTCTAGCCGCTGAACTACACCCGCATACTAATATTATATATAAATTTTATTTATTTTCAAAATTATTTAAGATTCTATTAATTCTTTTTCATTTCTCAAAAATATAAATTCTTTTTCTGATATACTTTCGGGATAGTATTTTTCTAAAATCTTCCTCTCTAATGCCGCAACTTCTTTTATAGAACTTCCTTTTTTATTTAAGTATTTTTCTATTTTATGAATCATTATTACCTCTTTTAAATTGAGATCTTTTTTGCCATTCTCTAGATAATATATTAAATTTTCAAAAAATTTGGCTGAAAAAAAGAGACTTTTTTCTTTCTTTTCAATTTCGGAGACGTCATCTTTTATTATTTCCTTTTTTTCTGATAATGTTTTCAAATAATTCAAAAATTCATCCATCTGATTAAGATACAATGTTTCGAAATTCTTTCGTATACTCTCTTTTTTATCTTCATCTATCTTATCGCTTTTTATGAGTTCGATAATTTTATAAAGATTATTACGAGTATGTTGATCATTACAGCCTTCCATAAAATATGCTATTATTAGTTCAGGTATAATTTTTTCAATACCTATTTCTTTAAAAGTTTTAACAATTTCACTTTTTATATCTTCTTTTAGCGATCCATAATTTAACAAATAAGAAATTTCTTTTATAACTTTATAATAATTATTTTTCACATATTCACGTTTTTCCTCTTCGTTATTTTTATTTTCTAGGTCTGTTATAATGTCCCTTATCGACGTCTTGAAGTTTTTAGTAATATTAAATTTTTCTAACTCATCTTTTTTTAGTTCGAGAAAATTTAAAATCTTATCAATTGCTTTTTCGGTATCGTCTTTCTCGACTTTTCGTTCATTTTTGTTTTCTGTGCTTATATTTTTTGGTTTTTCTGGATTATCCATAATTTTTCTCATGTGCCGCAGGAGGGAATCGAACCCTCGACCCCATCGTTTTCAGCGATGTGCTCTACCACTGAGCTACCGCGGCAATTGGTGGGCGGTGTAGGACTTGAACCTACGACCTTCTCGGTGTAAACGAGACGCTCTTCCACTGAGCTAACCGCCCGAAAAAGCAAGGTTGGATACCACCTTGCTTTTATTTATTATAATTGTTTTAAATCTTGTTCTATTCCTTCTAATTCTTGATTTACATCAGGAATTGTTTGTTCTAAATTTTGAAGATCTTGATTTATTTCCTCAACTGTGTCTCCTGGAGTTAATGCAGGTTCTTGTTGTTGTTCTTTTTGTATTTGCGTTGTAGGTTGTTGTGTACTTTTTTCAGAAAACAAGAAGTTACTTATTATAATCAATATTACAGCAATAATTATTAGGATTATTATATATTTTATGTTTTCTTTCACTTTGTCCATAAATTTATTTTAATTTTTAATTACTATTATTTTTGTTATTCAGTTTATTCTGTTCCTTCATTTGTAGAGTTGCCGTTTTGATTATTTTCTTGAGCCCCAGCGCTGTTTTTCAAAGCGTCTTTGATAGATAACACAACATTCCTTATAGATAAAACTACATCTTTAATTTCATCACGCACTTTCTTATGATCTTCGATCATTTGCTGGACTGTATTTCTGAATGCCTCTTCTAAATTTTCTACTGATTCTATTTCTACAACATATTCTTTCGCCTGTTGTCCCAAAACAGCTGTTCTTACCTCATCTATTTTATTTCTTGCCTTATCTATTAAGTCTTTTGTTTCTGATAAATCTACCTCTCTTTTAGTTTCTATTTTTAATGTCCTATCTTCGATTTTATTTAGAACTTCTTCTAGATGGTCTAAATGTCTTAAGTATGCGTTTGTAATTTTTCGGTTTACATTATTAATTTTTTCAGATAATCTCTCAGCTAAAATTATTTTCTTCTCATCTTTTATTTGTTGTATCTTTTGTCTAAATTCTTCTTTTATCTTTTCAATTTCTTCTTTCTTTTCCTCTCTAATTTGTTTTGCTCTTTCTAAAAGTTCACTCTTTTTCTCTTCTATTGCCTTTCTTCTTTCATCTTGAAATGTTTTTAATTTTTGTTCTATTTCTTCTTCACTTTTTATTTTTTCACCTTTTAATTCTTTCACAACACTTTCTGCTTTTTCTCTAATATTTTTTAATTCTATAAATTTATCTTTTGTATTTTGCTTATCTATTTTAATATCTGTTGGTTGGTTTGTAATCTGTTGTGCTCCTACTAAAACAGGAAATACTAATATTACTAATAATGGTAATAATATAATTTTGTTTTTCATACTTTTTAAATTTTAATTAATAAATTATAAATATTTTTTGTCGACCTATAATAGTTAAATTATAAAATATTATGATATTTTTTTGAAAATAAATTTTTATTAATAAAATTTTTAAATTGGTGCCCAGGGTGGGATTTGAACCCACACGCCCTTTCGGGCCCACGCCCCTCAAACGTGTGCGTATGCCGATTCCGCCACCTGGGCAAAATAAAACTAAAATTGAGGTTTTTATATAATTTATTTTAAACCATTTTTAAGGTTTTTCCAAAGGTTTTATTTATTTTCTTGAGTGCTATTATTTTCTGTTTTACTATCTCCTTTTTGGTTTTGTTCTTGTTGACCGTTTTGATTTGTTGTTGTTTGTTGCTGTATTTGTTGGCTCTCTTTTTGCTGATTTTCTGTTGATTTCTCTTTGGTGGGTTGTTCTTCTTTAAGTTCTTCAGTGATTTCTTGAACTGCAGCTTCTTCTAAAATAATATTCTTCTTTCTTCTCAATTTCTCCTTTACTCTTTTAGGACTAATTTCCCTTATATAATAAATTTTAGATCTTTTTGCTATGTTAGGAGATACAATTTCTATTTTTTCAATAGTAGGTGAGTGTATCGGGAATATTCTCTCGACACCTATACCTCCTATAACTTTTCTTACTGTTATTGTCGCCTGCAACCCCTTTCCATGTTTTTTTGCTATAACAATACCTTCAAACATCTGCACTTTTTCTTTATCTCCTTCTTTTATTTTCTGATAAACTTTAACCTTATTTCCTGTTCTAATGGGAGGAATATTTGTTTTTTCTTGTTTTTTATTTATTTTTTGTACTAATAAATGTGTCATATTCTTGTTAAAATAAATTTATTATTAATTATTTATACCACAATTTCTAAAAATAGCAAATTTTATTGCAGTGCATTCAATCGTCAAAGTCTTCTAAATTTTTAGTAAATTCCATAAAATCAGTTGGCAGGGGAGATATAATTTCTATTTTTTTATCTTGAAATTCAAATGATATTTTGTGGGCATGAAGCATTGATCTTCTCACTTCTTTGTTTATTTTTCTCATATTTTTAAAACCATAAAGTTTGTCGCCAACAATAGCATGTCCAATAAAAGCCATATGGCACCTTATTTGATGCTTTCTGCCTGTTTTCGGAACTGCTTTTATCATAGTTAAAACATTCTCTCCATATTTAAATCTTTTTAATACTTCATAGTAAGTTTCAGAGAATCTGTACCTTACACTTCCTTTCATTGGTATTTCATAACATCTTTGTTTTCTTCTGTCGGCCTTGCTTCTTGCCATAAAACATTTTATAACGCCGCTTTTCTGTTTTATATTTCCAAATACTAAAGCAATATACTCTTTTTTAATTTCACCTTTTTTGAATTTTTCCTGCATCATTTTAAGGATCTCGTTATTTTTGGCAACAAGCACAATCCCCGAAGTTTCTTTGTCTAATCTATGTATTAATCCATATCGTGGAGGTTCACCAACATTTTTTAATTCTGGTAATGCTTTTATTAACTCTGACATTAAAGACAGTTGGTTTTCTGTTTCACTATAAAGTAGTATACCACACGGTTTTTCAACCGCTAGGATATTTTCGTTGGCTAATAAAATTTTGATTTCCATTGCTGTTTATTATATTTGTTTATTATATTATTTTGCTATATAACATTATACACACAAAAATATGATGATTGTAACATTTTTAAAAGAAGCCATACAAAATGAAAAATCAAAACAATTTATAGTTTTTAATGATATAATCGCAATAGCAATTTATCTCAATAATATTTATAATCTTAAAAACAGTTCCTTCTTACAGCATTTATTCTAATTTATTTTTTGTTACTGATGTAATATTTACTTTTCTTTTTATGGTTGAATATGCAAGCGAATTTATTTTGCCAAAAACAGAATAAAATATATTTTTAGTCCCATTGGGATTATAGATGTTTTATCGTTTTTGCCAAGTTTAATTTTGGCGTTAATTCCTATTTTTACTCCTTTGCACACATTAAGAGTGTTGAGAGTTGTAAGGATATTGAGACTTTTGAGAATATTAAGAATTTTAAAATTTGTTTCAATACTTTGCAGTAAATATTACGAATATTATTTAAGGTTTTCTACTATTAAAAAAATTAAAATACTTGATATTCAAATTTATATATTTAACTTTTTCTCGTTTTTATTGGTATCTTCAACATTAATGTATATAGCAGAAAGTAGATCTGCTGATACTCCTTTTTCCAGCATACCTCAGGCTATGTGGTGGGCGATAGTTACAATTACAACTGTTGGATACGGTGATGTGATTCCTGTTACGACGCTTGGAAAAATTATAGCAGGTTTTACTATGATAGGAGACCTTGTGTTGGTAGCTTTATTGATAGCCGTTGTGGGTAGAATAGTTGAACATACTATTTTCGGATCTTTACTTTCAGAAGAAGAGAAAATTTTACAGAAGAAAGATGCTAAGAGAAGACAATTTTATAATAATAGACCAAATAAAAGATTTAAATAATTTTATCTTAGGATGATAAACTGATTGTTTAAGGCGCAGGTGATTTTTTCTTTGCTACAATCATGACTTCATAATAATTAACTCTAATATCTCCTTCAGGAGTTTCCTCATATTTTAATTTTTCTTTCAGTGTCTTTATTTTATCTGACGGCGTTCTTTCAACAAGAACTTTCGCAAACTCTTTTAATTTATCTATCTTTTCATTTACTATTTTCTCTATTTCCTTATCACTTTTACCTTCCAACCTTTCTTTAGATATAAGATCGTCCTTTAATTGCGATAATGATAATGTTCTCTCAACGTCTTTTTCTTCCAAAATTTCGAAATTACTTTCTTCTAGTAATTTTATTATTTCATCTTTTGTTGGGAAGTATCTTTTTTCTGCTAATTCAAGATAACCGGCTAATTTATCCTTTTCCTTGATAAATTCTCTAAATACTTCTTCTAGTTCTTTTGGTGCAACTGCATTCCATATAAAAAGTTTTCCTTCTGGCTTTAATATTCTGAAACATTCTTGGAAAAGTTTTACTTGTTTTTCTTTTGGTATTTCATGGATGCCCTGTTTTATTATTACTTTTGTAAAGGTGTTGTCTTTAAAAGGAGTGGATAGTGCATCTCCTTTTATAGTTGTTTCTATCCCTTCTTTCTCTGCTAGTTTAAGTTGCTTTTCGCTTTTATCCAAAAGAGTGATTTTAATATTAGGGTTTCTTTTAAGTATTCTTTTAGATATACTTCCATAGCCTCCCATTAAATCAAGTATTTCATCATCTGGTTGGGGACCAATTATATCTATGAAATAATTTAAATTTTCTTCAGGTATTTTATATAATTTTTCATATTCAACAATTCTATAATCATAGTCATTAGTTTTTTTATGTTCTTTTGATTCTGGTGTTTTCATAAATTTTTTTACTGTGTGCGCGCGGTAGGATTTGAACCTACGACCTCTGCCGTGTGAAAGCAGCGCTCTGCCTCTGAGCTACGCGCGCATTTTAATAAACTCTTCTTTAATTTATATTCTATATTTCTTGTATCTGTCATTATATTATACCTTTAATAAAGCACAAGTAAAACACAAGTATCCATGGTTTTTTTGTTAATTTCATTTACCTTAAATTTTTAACTGCGATCATTTAACACCAAATTTAAGGTTTTGCTTGAAGAATACGTATGGAAGAATACATATGCTTGAATTCACACGAAGCACTAAATTACCAAACACCAAGAGATGAAGGAACAGGTTCTCATCACCTCCCTCATAAAAAAAATCGCCTATCCTGACAAAGCTCTTACAGAAAAACTAGAAAAGTTTTTGATAAAAAATAATATTGAATTTAAAAAACGCCATCGTGGACAATAGAACCTCTTACAGAGAAACAAAAGCATAAATACAAAAATATAAAAAAAGAGGGGATTACTACTGTGGAAATGTAATCTGCAGTTCTTTTTGTTGTCGCTCAAGTTAGGAAATTTAAAATAGCACCTGCTTTTGTTACTTCTGATGTTTTTGACGAGGAAAAATGGACGTCGGTTTAACGCAAAGCATGTAAATCAAAAACTATATCAGCCTTTCGACACCACTTAGAACGCTTGCTAAGTTAGATGTTCGAACTTTTCAACTTTTGTGGGCGTGGGTGGATTCGAACCACCGACCCCAGCTTTATAAGAGCTGTGCTCTACCCGCTGAGCTACACGCCCAATACTTATTTTTTACTCTTTCCTATAATTTTTTCAAACTCATCTTTTTCAATTGTTTCTTTTTCGATTAATGTTTGTGCCAATTTTTCTAAAAGTTTTTTCTTTTTCATAAGTATGGAATAGGCTTTTTTATAAGCTTCATAAATTATATTCGACACTTCTTGATCAATAATTTCCAATGTTTTTTCTGATAGCTCACCCCCTTCTATTAAGGCTTTTCCCAAAAACAAAGAATCTTCTTTGATCTTTAGTGATATTGGTCCAAGTTTTTGCGACATACCATATTCTCTTACCATTTTTGTTGCTATCTGTGTTGCTTTTTCTAAATCAGATGAAGCGCCTGTTGTTATATCTTTAAAGGTAATTCTTTCAGCAACATACCCGCCCAAAAGAGTTGCTATTTCATCTATAAACTCATTTCTTCTCATAAAGCTTTTTTCTTTTGCTGGTAGTTTAAGAGTATATCCTGCTGCTCTTCCTCTTGATACAATAGATATTTTTCTTACAGGTTCTGCGTTTGGTACAGAAGCGCCAACAATTGCATGGCCAGATTCATGATAGGCTGCAATTTCTTTTTCTTCTGGCGATAAAAGATGACTTTTTCTTTCGGGCCCTAACAAAACTTTATCTATTGCTTCTAATAATTCTGATTGGGTTATTTGTATTTTATTTCTTCTTGCTGCCAATATAGCAGCCTCATTCATTAAATTTTCAATATCTGCTCCTGAAAATCCTGGAGTTCTTTGCGCTATTTCATCTAAGTTAACATCTTTTGCAAGAGGTTTGTTTCTTGAATGGATTTTTAGTATTTCTTTTCTATCTTCAATGTCTGGTAAATCTAAGATTATTTTTCTGTCGAATCTTCCGGGTCTTAATAGGGCAGGGTCTAAGACATCTGGTCTGTTTGTTGCTGCTATTACAATTACTTTTGTCTCTCTCTCAAAACCATCCATTTCAACTAAAATTTGGTTTAGTGTTTGTTCTCTTTCATCGTGGCCTCCTCCCAAACCTGTTCCTCTTTGCCTTCCAACAGCGTCAAGTTCGTCTATAAAAATTATTGATGGCGCTGCTTTTTTTGCAACATCAAACAAATCTCTGACCCTGCTTGCTCCCACGCCAACAAACATTTCAACGAATTCAGATCCTGACATATGGAAGAATGGCACATTTGCTTCTCCTGCTATTGCTTGCGCTAACAAAGTTTTCCCAACACCAGCAGGTCCTGTTAACAAAACTCCCTTTGGAATTCTAGCGCCCATTTTTAAGAACTTTTCAGGATTTTTCAAAAACTCTACTATTTCTTGAAGTTCTTCTTTCGCTTCTTTTAATCCTGCTACATCAGAAAATTTAACTTTTTGCTTTGTACCTGTAAATAGTTTTATTCTTGCTTTAGAAAAAGAAAACGCCTGTCCTATTCCTGCTTTTGCCTGCCTGAATAATCCCCAAAAGAAAATTATAAAAATAATGATTGGTAAAAATACGAACAGGAATGAGCCAACAATTCCTAAAACATCAACTTCTTTTTTTGGAATTATTTTTATTGCTTTAAGGTTGTCGGGGGACACATCTAACAAAACAAGGTATTCTACTAGCGATATTTCAGACTCTTTAACGCTTTTCGCCTCTTTACCGTCTTTATAGACAATTTTTATGTTATTTCCTTTTATTTCTATTTCTTTTACTTTACCCTCGTTTATATCTTGAGCAAGTTGGTTTAAAGGAATTTCTTCTACTTTGTTTCTCTGAATTTCAAACGAAGACAATACACCTGAAATCAATAAGATAACAATAATAATTATTGCGATGTTCTTTATTAAATTTGGAACAGAGGAGTTTGAGTTCATTCTGTTTTGTCTTTATTTAGAGTTATTTTTATTGTTTTTGGGTTTCTTTTTGCTGGTCAACAAGAAATTTTGGAATAAGTATTATTCTGTAATTATCTGGATTAAATTCTGATATAACAAATTCATATTCTTTTTCAAGGTTTAAGTGTTTTAACAATTCTTCTTTAGAACCAAACACTGATATATGGCACAAGCCCTGTATGTCTGGTGATAACTCAATAAAAGCTCCAAAATTCGCTACCCTTTTAACTTTTCCTTTAACAACATCGCCTTTTTTGTATTTGCTTTTTATTTTTTCCCATGGGTTTTCCTTGAGTTGCTTCAAAGAAAGGAATACTCTGTCGTTTTCTATTTTTACTATTTTCGCCTTTATCCTATCTCCTTTTTTGACAATTTCAGATGGATCTTCTATAAGTTTCCAATCTAATTCTGATATGTGGATTAATCCTTCAATTGGTTTTATGTTATCTTTGCTAAATTTTATAAACGCGCCAAAATCTACCACTGCTGTTATTTCTCCCTCAACAATTTCACCTTCTTTATAATTAGATACGATTTTCTTTAGCGTTTCTGATTCCTTTTCTTTTTCTGAGAGGATTAATTTATCCTCTTTTGGATCAATATCTAATATCCTTACTTCCATTTCTTTTCCAACAAATTTTTGGAGTTCTTTTAATATTTTTTGAGGATCGCTTCCAACTCTTGGATAGTGATCAATTGACAATTGGGAAACAGGTAAAAATGCCTGAATATTTGATATTGTTGTTATTAACCCTCCTTTATTTGCTTTTTCTATTTTTACTTTTATTACTTCTCCTTTCTCTTTGAGTTCTTTCAAAGTTTTCCAGTTAAGTTCCTTGCCGGCTTCTTTCATAGATAACTCTACAAAACCCTCTTCATTTTCAAGTTCAATAACTCTAACTTTAACGGTGTCACCCTTTTTAAGATTTTCAATAACATTTTTTGCATCTAAGAATTCTTTGCCAAAAATAACTCCTGTTTTAAAACCATAAATATCAAAAAAAGCATACAAACCGTCGTTTCCAAGATATACGGCATCTATAATATCACCAACTTTCGGCACCTTAATTTTTATATCATCTTGTTTTATTTGTGTTTTTTGTTGCATACTTTTATATATAATTTATTTTTTTATCATAAACAATTTTAAAAGTCAAAATGTGGAAAAGTTTTAATTTGATAAAGTGCAGGAAATTTTGTAAAATAGAAATATTAATTTAACTCTTTTTATTATGCAAATTATTTGGAAGGGTCATGCCTGTTTTAATTTAATTTTTAGTTTTAACGATCCAAAAGCAGAAAAAAAGCAAATAAGTATTTTAATAGATCCTTACGATAACAAAATAGGAGGAAGGTTAATTTCTGTTCCAAGCGATATTTTGCTAATAACTCACGATCATTACGATCACAACAACGCTAAAGTTGCAGGAGAAAATGCTTTTGTTATTAATATGCCGGGAGAATATGAAATAAAAGGAATTTTTATAGAGGGCATTAAATCATTTCATGATAATAAAAATGGTAAAGAAAGAGGGGTTAACACTATCTATAAAATAGAAGGCGATGGAATAAAAGTTTGTCATATGGGAGATTTTGGTCAAGATGAGTTGTCAGAGGAGCAATTAGACGGCATAGGTGATGTTGATATACTTTTAATACCTGTTGGTGGTATTTATACAGTTGACCCTAAAACAGCATGGCACATTGTTTCGCAGTTAGAACCTAAAATTGTTATACCTATGCACTACCAAACTTCTTGGTTGCAACTTCCAAAAAAATTACATTCGGTGGAAGAATTCTTGAAAATTGCAGGACAAAAAGATGCGAAACCCCAAAATAAATTGGTTATAAAGCAAAAAGATTTGCCAAGAGAAGAAACAAAAGTTATTGTTTTAGAAAAATCATAGTTATGGCAAATAACAAAACAGAAAACAAAGAAGGTTTAACAAAATTACTGTTTTATTTAGATAAGAAACTTGATAATTTTTTAGAAAAGCCATTAGATAAAATTGACAAAAAAGTTGTAAAAATAAAAAGAGAAAAAAGAGTTTTTTATTTTTATTTGTTGTTTTTTGCTACAGCTTCTTTAATAATTTTGTCTTTTATTAAATTTTCTTTTTTAAAAATTTTGCAGTAAAAAATAATTTAACGATATGCCAAGAAATAAAAAAGATAATAACAAAGAAGTACAAAATAACGAAAACAAAAATAATTCTTCCTTGTCGATTAGCGACGGTGTGATTGAAAGAAGTATTGTTGAAGAGATGAAAGAAAGTTATCTAGCTTATGCGATGTCTGTTATTGTTTCAAGGGCTTTGCCAGATGTTAGAGATGGTTTGAAGCCTGTTCACAGAAGAATACTTTATGTCATGCATGAAGATGGCATAACGTCTAACGCAAAATTTAGAAAATCAGCAAATGTTGTTGGTTCAACTTTGGGAAGATATCACCCTCATGGAGATCAGGCGGTTTATGATGCTGCGATTAGAATGTCTCAACCTTTTTCTTTAAGATATCCTTTAATACAAGGGCAGGGTAACATAGGTTCTATTGATGATCCATCAGAATACGCTGCTATGCGTTATACAGAGATGCGTTTATCAAAAATTGGAGAAGAAATGCTAAGAGATATAGAAAAGAACACAGTAGATTTTATGGAAAATTATGATGGCACAAGAAAAGAGCCTGTTGTTCTGCCATCTCCAATTCCGAACTTGTTGATAAATGGTTCTTTAGGAATTGCTGTTGGTATGGCAACAAATATTCCACCTCATAATCTTAGCGAAGTTGTTGATGCGTGTTGCTATTATATTGATAATCCTGACTGCAAAACAGAAGATTTATTTCAGTTTATCCAAGGACCTGACTTTCCTTTAGGAGGCGCTATCTTCAACAAAAAAGAAATAATTCAAGCCTATTCTCAGGGAAGAGGACCTATTATTATGAGAGGAGATATTAATGTTGAAGAAGACAAAAAAGGAAAGATTAGGCTTGTAATAACATCTATTCCTTATCAAGTGCAAAAGTCAACCTTAATGGAACAATTTGCAAAACTCATTCAAGAGAAAAAACTCGTTGGCATAAAAGATATTAGAGATGAATCAGACAAAGAAGGAATGAGGATTGTTATTGAACTTCAAAGAGATGCTTTCCCAAAGAAAGTAATAAATCAACTTTATAAATTTACAGATCTTCAAAAAATATATCATTTGAATATGTTAGCACTTGTTGATGGAATACAGCCTCAGGTTTTATCTTTGGTTGATGTTATTAAATATTATATTGAGCATAGAGAAAAAGTTATCTACAGAAGAACTGAGTATGAACTAGAAAAAGCAAGGAACAGGGCCCATATTTTAGAGGGTCTACATAGATGCCTTGGAAATATAGATGAAGTTATAAGAATAATTAAGGGTTCTAAAGACAGGGAAGATGCAAAAACAAAGTTAATGAAAAGATTTAGATTGACAGAGATACAAGCAAATGCAATTTTAGACACGAAACTTGCATCCTTGGCAAAACTTGAAAGAAAGAAAATAGAAGATGAGTTAAAAATGTTAAGAGCACAAATAAAAGAACTTGAAGCGATTTTAAAGAGTGATAAAAAAGTAAAAGAAATAGTTAAAAAAGAACTTTTAGAGATAAAACAAAAATATGGAGATGAAAGACGAACAAAAGTTTTTGCTCATGGTATAGGAGAATTTTCAGAAGAAGATTTAATTCCAGATGAAGAAACAATAATAACGATTACAAAAGGAGGTTATATAAAAAGGGTTAATCCTAAAGTTTACAAAGAACAAAAAAGAGGAGGAAAGGGAGTAATTGGTATGCAAACCATGGGAGAGGATGTTGTGGAGCACTTTTTATATGCAAGAACTCACGATAATATTTTGTTTTTCACAGATTCTGGAAAAGTCTTTCAGGTAAAAGCCTATGAGATACCAGAAGGGCAAAGATTGTCAAAAGGAAGAGGCATAACTAACTTTTTAGAGATATCACAAAATGAAAAAATTTTATCTCTGCTTACTTTATCAAAAGATGACATAGAAAGAGGATTTAAGTTTATTGCTATGGCAACAGAAAAGGGATTGGCGAAGAAAACTCCGTTGGATGATTTTAAGAATGTTAGGAGGTCAGGTTTAACAGCAATAACTCTCAAAAAAGGCGACAGTCTTGTTTCTGCCAAAAAAACAACAGGAGACGATTCTATTATGCTAATAACTCAAAACGGCCAATCAATACATTTCAAGGAAAAAGATATAAGGTCAATGGGAAGACAGGCAAGCGGTGTTACTGGCATAAGGCTTAGAGAAAACGATAAAGTTGTTTCTATGGAAGTTATTAATAAAGAATGGCAAAAAGGAGACATTCTTTTAATATCTGAAAATGGATATGGTAAAAGGGTAAAAATAAGTTTGTTCAAGACACAGAAAAGAGGAGGAAGCGGAATAAAAATCATGACAACTACGCAAAAAACAGGAAAAATTGTTAGTTCTCATATTATTTATGAACAAGAACATTTAATAGCGATTTCAGAAAAAGGGCAGGTTATAAAAACAGACATAAAAAACATTTCGCAATTTGGAAGGCAGGCACAGGGAGTTAGAATAATGAAGTTAGATAAAGATGATAAAGTAGCAAGTTTCGATTGCGTTTAAAATTGTTTCAAGAAAATTAGTGTTTGGTAAAATATAATAATTATTTTATTAAAATGAAAAATAAATTTTTTAGAGCAGTTTTATTAATTTTGGTGGTTTTATTTTCTTTGCCTATTCTAATTTTTGCGCAGGGAGGCGGTAAGGGTTTGTGTGAGGCTTGCGATCCTAATGCTGCTAGTGATGAGTGTGGTGTTCATGAAATAAAAGATGAAAGTGGCAATGTTATTGAGACAAAAGATTTGGTTTGCGTGAGTATTGATGGAAAAACAGGGCAATGTGAGATAAAAGGAGAGATAACTTTTTGCCCTAAGACTATTATTGATGGTGGCGAATCACCCTTACTGGCAATTATAGGTAAAGTTATTAACCTTTTATTTATGCTCGCTGTTATTATAGCTCCTTTAATGTTGGTGGTCGCAGGGTTAATTTTTATGTTTTCTGTTGGCAATTACGAACTTAGAGAAAAAGTAAAATCAATTATAGTTTGGACAATAATTGGTTTTGTTGTAATTGCTTTAAGTTATGTTATTTTATCGATTATTAAATACCTCCTCAATATTGAAACTTAAAATGACTAAAAAACTCTCATCACTTCTTTTCTTATTAATATTTTTTCCTTCTTTTTTGTTTTCTGCTGGTTTGTGTGAGAAATGTTCTGGCGTTGGTAATTGTGACGCTGGTTTAACTTGTGTTGATGGCAAATGCGTTTATGAAGGAGAAGATGTTGCTCAAATTTGTCCTGTTTCTGAAACAAGTTTTGTAGATTTTTTAGCAAATCTTTTTTGGTCAATAACTTATATTTTGGTTGCTGTTATTGGTGTGATGGCAGCAATTGGTGGTTTTTTATACGTTACAGCAGGAGGCAATTATTACAACATTGAAAGGGCAAAAGCATTTTTGTCTTGGATAATTTACGCTGTTATATTTATATTTTTAATGCAAATATCTTTAATAATAATAAGATTGGTTCTTGAATAAACAAAATAATTTTTTTACTTGACTTAGTTTTATGATGTTATATATTTTAAATATAAATCAATAAAGGTCGAATTAATTATAAAGCAATTAAAGGTCGATAAAAAATAACTAAATTTATAATTAAAAAACTAAATTAAAAATTTATGCAATTAAAGAAACTACTAGCTACAATTTCATTACTATCTTTAGTTTTAGGTTTGGTTGTAGTTATACCTGACTATGCTCAATCACAACAACCATTGGGTCCACAGGCTGGTTGTACATTAAGGACAGATGTAAAATGGGAAAATAGTACAATCAACAAGGGCACTCCGGCTAATGAAGGAAATTATGGGCAAGCATGGTCAACAATATGTCTCATAGATACAATTCAGTTTGCAATAAGATGGTTATTCTTAATTATTGTTATTATAGCAGTAATATTGATAGTAATTGCTTCTCTACTGTGGTTGACAGCAGCAGGTAATGAAGAACAAACAAAGAGAGCAAGAGGTCTTATAACAGCAGCAGCAGTTGGTATTGCAATAGCAGCAATAGCTTACATGGTACCTTCAATAGTAAGATACATTTTAGGTGTGTAAAGATAAATTAAGGGATTTTTGGGGCGCGCCCTTTGAGGGCGCGCCTTTTGTTTTTTGATTTTACTTTGCTAAAATAAAATAATAAACAAAAACAATATAACTTTCACAAGAAATGTAGTTGGAACTATTAGGAAATTATATTAGTCTGATAATTTAAACATTGTATAGTAGAATAAAATTGCGTTTGTTAGAAAAGACAATTTAATATCTATTCATAAAAATAATTTTAATCATAATGGGGAGAAAGATGAAGGTGTTATAATAACAACTCTTAAAATTACAACACAAGGTATAAAAGAAAAAAGTTTAGAAATTTTAGATGAACTATTTTGACTTACCACTAAGAAAAATAATTAGTATTGGCGAGAGTTTAAGCAAAAAACTTGAAAGTGCTGGAATTAAAACAATAGGCGACGTGCTTTTCTATTTTCCAATAAGATATGATGATTTAACAAAGTTAAAAGATATAAAAGATGTAAGGTTAGGAGAAGAAGTTGTCTTAAAAGGTAAAATACTGCAGTTGTCTCATAGTAAGACTTTCAAAAAAAACATATTTATTACAGAAGCTTTGGTTTCTGACAATACAGGATCAATTAGGGTTATTTGGTTTAACCAGCCATATTTAAAAAATGTTTTAAGAGAGGGAGGTGAGTATTATTTTTTTGGAAAAATATATTTTGATAAAAAAAGTCTTTATCTTTCAACACCGTTTTTTGAAGAAGTAAAAGACAAACAAAAATATTTTGACAAAATTTTTCCTGTTTACAAAGAAATAAAAAATCTTCCATCAAGGCAGATAGCAAATCTTGTTAAAAAAACAATAGAAAAAATTCCAGAATTGAAAGATTATTTGCCAGATTTTATTTTAGAAAGAGAAGGTTATCTAAAATTAAAAGACGCTTTTGAAAAAATTCATTTTCCTTCTTCTGTAAAAGAGGCAGAATTGGCAATAGAAAGATTTAAGTTTGAGCAGGTTTTTAGCATAATATTGCTGACATTAAAAATAAAATATAAAATATCAAGACAAATAGCGCCTGTCATAAAACCTGATATTGATTTAATTAAAAAATTTTTATCAACTCTTAACTTCAACCTTACTTTAGCGCAAAAAAAGGCAATATGGATTATATTAAAGGATTTAGAAAAACCAAGGCCAATGAACAGACTCTTGGAAGGCGATGTTGGTTCTGGTAAAACAGTTGTTGCTTTAACTTGCGCTTTAAATTGCATAAAGCAAGGCTATCAGGTTGCTTTTATGGTTCCAACAGAAGTTTTAGCAAAACAACACTTTAAAACAGCAGCAAAGCTTTTCGCTGACTTTGGAGTAAATATAGGTTTACTAACTGGCAGAGAAGATAAATTTATTTCGGAAAAACTTAAAAATCAAGAAATAGAAATTTCAGAAAGAAAACTTTTACAAAAAACAGAAAAAGGAGAAATAGATATATTAATTGGCACCCACACTTTAATACAAGACAAAGTTAAATTCGCAAGACTCGGTTTTATAATTTTAGACGAACAGCACAGATTTGGCGTCGAACAAAGGGCAAAACTTGCCAAAAGTCCAATAAGAGAAAACGGAAAAATTTTAATACCGCACTTGCTTTCAATGACAGCAACTCCCATACCAAGAACCCTTGCTTTAACAATTTACGGTGACTTAGATGTTGTTTTATTAGATCAACTTCCAGAAGGAAGAAAAAAAGTTGTAACAAAAGTTTTTTCAAATAAAGACAAAGAAAAAGCCTTGGAGATTGTAAAAGAGGAAGTATTAAAAGGAAATCAATGTTTCGTTATATGTCCAAGAATAGAAGAAAAAGAAAAAAAAGAAATGGAGTTAGTTTCTGTTAATGAAGAATACGAGTTTTTAAAAAAAAGATTTCCAAAGTTTAATATAGCAAAAATACACAGTAAACTTAAAAAAACAGAAAAAGAGAAGATAATGCAGGATTTTAGAGATGGAAATATAGACATTTTAGTTTCAACGTCAGTTGTTGAAGTTGGCGTTGATATACCAAAAGCAACCTGCATTTTAATAGAAAACGCCGAAAGATTTGGCTTGGCGCAATTGCACCAATTTAGAGGGAGGGTTGGGAGGAGTGATTTACAATCTTTCTGCCTTTTAATTACCGACAAAAAATCTTTAAAAACATTGCAAAGAATTAAGGCTATTTTAGAGAGTAAAAACAGTTTTGAACTTGCCGAAAAAGATTTACAAATAAGAGGGCCTGGAGATTTTATTGGCAAAAAACAATCTGGTATGCCAGATATTGCCATGCAAGCCTTATCTGATAGGAAATTAGTTGAAAAGGCAAGGGAATATGCAAAAGAGCTTTTAGAAAAAGATCTACATCTTAAAAACTATCCTTACTTGAGAAGTAAACTTGTAGAATTGGCAAAAAAAATTCATTTTGAGTAAAATATAACTATTAAGGTAATTTTAAAAAAAATGAAGTTAGAAAACTATTTATCAGAAAAACTTGACAAAAAATGGCAAAAAATTTGGGAAGAAAATAATCTTTACAAAACAGACGAAAAACCAAAGAGAAAATTCTATTGTTTGGATATGTTTCCTTATCCTTCTGGGAAAGGTTTGCATGTTGGTCATTTAAGAGGGTATATAGCTTCTGATATTATATCAAGATTTTACAGAATGAGAGGTTATTCTGTTTTACATCCTATGGGTTTTGATGCCTTTGGTTTACCAGCAGAAAACGCTGCCATAAAATTCGGCGTCCACCCAAAAGAATGGACCTACAACAACATTAAAACAATGACAAACCAATTAAAGAAATTAGGATGTATGTATGATTGGGAAAGGACAATCGCGACTTGTGAGCCAATTTACTATAAATTTACTCAGTGGATTTTTATACAACTTTACAAAGCAGGGTTAGTTAAAAGGGAAAATACATATGTTAACTGGTGTGATTCTTGCAAAACAGTTTTGGCCAATGAGCAAGTTATAAAAGGAAAATGTGAAAGATGTGATAATTATGTTTATCAAAAAACAATTGAGCAATGGGTTTTTAAAATAACAGAGTTTGCAGAGGATTTATTGAAAGGTTTGAATAAAGTTGATTGGCCAGAATCTACTGTTGAGTTGCAAAAAAACTGGATAGGGAAATCAGAGGGTTGGCAGATTGTTTTTGATGTGAAAGTAGATTCAAAAGAGTTTCGAGATACCATAGAAATTTTTACCACAAGATTGGATACGATTTTCGGTGTTAGTTTTTTAGCGATCTCACCAGACCACCCATTACTTGCAAGAATTCAAAACATAATAGAAAACTTGTCTGAAGTTCAAAATTATATTGTTGCCTCAAAAATGAAAAAAGAAGTTGAAAGATTGGAGGCAGCAGGCGAGAAAACAGGAGTTGAGTTAAAAGGCGTGAAGGCTATAAACCCTGTTAATGGAAAAGAAGTCCCTATTTTTGTTGCCGATTATGTTTTAATGACATATGCAACAGGCGCTGTGATGGGCGTGCCAGCGCACGATCAAAGAGATTTTGATTTTGCTAAAAAATACGGTCTCGAAGTAGTTCAAGTTGTGCAAGATAGAGAAGGGAAAGTAAATGTTAAAGATAGGGCTTTTGAAGAGTACGGAGTTTTAATAAATTCTGATAAATACAATGGCCTTGAATCTCAAAAAGCAATTCAAAAAATAGGAGAGGATTTACAAAAACAAAACAGGGCAGAGCCGAGAATTTATTATCATTTGAGAGATTGGATAATTTCGAGACAAAGATATTGGGGCGCTCCAATACCAATGATTTACTGCGAAAAATGTGGTTGGCAACCAGTTCCTGAAGAGGATTTGCCTGTTCTATTGCCAGAAATAGAAGATTTCAAACCAACAGGAGATGGCAGATCGCCTCTTGCAAAAAGCGAGGAATTTGTTAATACAAAATGCCCTTCTTGCAAGGGACCTGCCAAAAGGGAAACAGATACTATGGATACATTCGTTGATTCTTCTTGGTACTACTTTAGGTATACTGATCCGAAAAATGCAAAAGAGTTTGCCTCAAGGAAAGAAATAGAAAAATGGCTTCCTGTTGATTTTTATATTGGAGGTTCAGAGCATGCAGTTGGGCATCTTTTATATTCGAGATTTATAACAAGATTTTTAAAAAAGAAAAAATTAATTAGTTTTTCTGAACCTTTTTTGAAATTGAAGCATCCTGGAATTGTTCTTGGAAGCGACGGTTTTAAAATGTCAAAATCAAGAGGTAATGTTGTAAATCCAGACGATATTATTGCAAAATACGGCGTTGATACATTAAGAGTTTATGAAATGTTTATGGGCCCTTTGGGTGAGGGTATGCCTTGGAGCGATAAGGGAATAGAAGGATGTTATAGGTTCTTGCAGAAAGTTATTAGGATAAAAGAGAAAGTTGCTGATATTAATGAAAAAGAATGCAAAGGATGGAAAGAAATATTAGAGTTACACAAAACCATTAAAAAAGTTACAAAAGATATAATTAACTTTAAGTTAAACACTGCAATAGCTAGCTTAATGAATTTTTCAAATGTAATGTGGAAAATGGAAAAAGTGCCAAAATTATATTACGAAACATTTTTAAAACTTTTGGCACCCTTTGCCCCTCATACAACAGAACAATTATGGTTTGAGATAAAAGGTTTCAAAGAATTTAAAAAAGAAAATTCAATTCATTTACAACCATTTCCAAAATACGACCCACGACTTATAAAAGAAGAATTTTTAGAAATACCAGTGCAGATAAACGGAAAACTAAGAGATGTTTTGAGGGTAAGATCTGACGAAAAAGATAATAAAATAAAAGAACTTGCATTAAACAGCGAAAAAGTGAAAAAGTACATTGACAGAAAAACAATTAAGAAAATTATATATATTAAACGAAAATTAATTAATTTAGTTGTCTAATTTTTATGTGTGGAATATTCGCTTTTACAGGCAACATAGGGAAGAAAAGTTTATTAAAAGGCATAAAAGCCTTGGAGCTTTTAGAGTATCGAGGTTATGATTCTTGTGGTTTGGCTTTTTGGGTTAAAACAGGTTTTAAGGTTATAAAAAAAACAGGCTATGTGGAAAAACTTAAAGAAGAAATTTTAAAAAAATACAAAAATTTAGATTCTAATGTGGCTTTATTCCATACAAGGTGGGCAACTCACGGAGGGGTAACAGTTATGAACGCTCATCCTCATTTAGATTGTCAGAAAACTTTTTTTGTTGTACACAACGGCATAATTGACAACTTTCAAGAGTTAAAAAATAACTTACAGGAAAAAGGCCACAAGTTTAAATCTCAAACAGATACAGAAGTTATAGCACATTTACTGGAAGAAAATTTTAAATCGACAAAGGACGTTGAAAAATCTTTTCTAAAAGCATTAGCTTCTCTAAAGGGTTCTTTCGGAATTGTGGTTGCAAATTCTTACATTCCTGATTTATTAATGGTCGCAAGAAACTTTTCTCCTATTTATATTGGAATTGGTACAAAATTTAAAGTAGTTTCTTCTGATACAAACTCAATGGTTAGCTTTACCAATAAAATAATTTATTTGGAAGATGGCGAAGCGGCTTTTTTGAGGCCAGATAAAATAGAATTTAAAAATATATATTCTACAAAAAAAATTAATAAGAAAATTATTGTTTTTAATGTAAACAAAGAATTTACATGCAAAGGAGAGTACAAACACTTTATGCTAAAAGAAATTTTTGAGCAACCCCAAGTTATTGAGAAGTCTTACTCGAATAAAATAGACTATAAAAACAAAAAGATTTTTTTGGATGCCTTTGAAAAGAATAAAAAAAGAATCAAAAATTTAAAAAGGGTTAAAATTATAGCCTGCGGAAGTTCTTTTAATGCAGGGCTTGTAGGTAAATATTTTTTTGAAAATGTTTGCAAAATACCCTGTGAAGCTGAGTGGGCTTCAGAATTTTCCGCCAGAGAGCCTGTTATCGACAAAGAAACTATGTATATTTTTATATCTCAGTCAGGCGAGACAGCAGATACTATTTCAGCTTTAAGAAAAGTTAAGGAAAAAGGCGGTTTTTGCGTTGGTATTGTGAACAATGTTGGTTCTACTATTTCAAGGATGGTAGATTGTGGATTTTTTAACCATGTTGGCCCCGAAATAGGCGTTGCCTCAACCAAAACAACAATATCTCAAATAATAATTCTTTCTTTAATAGCAATGTGGCTTTCACAAGAAAAGAACATAATTTCTTCAAAAGAGATTGAAAAATTTATAAAACAAATTAAAAACACTCCAAAATATATACAAAGCGTTCTTGCAAAAACGAAAGAAATAGAAAATATTGTTGAGATTTATAAAAATTACAACAAGTTCTTATTCATAGGCAGGGGATATAATTTTGGGTCTGCTGTGGAGGGCGCTTTAAAACTAAAAGAAATATCCTATATACCAAGCGAGGGCTATGGGGCAGGTGAAATGAAACATGGGCCAATTGCAATGATAGATAAAGATTTTCCTGTTTTTGCCATATGCTTTCAGGATTCAAATTATGATAAGATGTTGTCTAATATAGCAGAGGTTAAAGCAAGGGGGGGTAAAATCATAGCGTTGGCTAATTACGGCGACGAAAAAATAAAAAAGTTTGCCGACAATGTTATTTTCTTTGATAGAATTGAGGGTGAGTTTTTTTACAGTGTAATTGCTATTGTGTGCTTTCAATTATTTGCTTATTATATGGGTGTTAAAAAGGGTTTAAATGTTGACAGGCCTCGAAACTTGGCAAAGAGCGTGACAGTTCAATAAACTATATGAAAATTAAAATTTATAAAAGAAAAATAAAAGACAAAAGAATAGTTATTATTGGCGGTGGCACAGGAACATCAACCTTACTTTATGGATTAAAAAAATATCCTGTAAAATTAAGAGCTATTGTTACTGTAACAGATAGAGGGGGATCTAGTGGAATTTTAAGAGATGAGTTTGGGATTTTGCCACCAGGTGACATAAGACAGTGTATTGTTGCTTTGGCGCAAGAAGACCTTATTTTGAGAAAACTTTTTTTGTATAGATTTGATAAGGGAAGCTTGAAAGGTCATAACTTTGGAAACATTTTTATGACAGCACTTGAGAGAATTACAGGTGATTTTGATAAGGCAGTATATTACGCCTGCAAGATATTAAATGTAAAAGGTAAAGTTATTCCAGTGAGTTTAGAAAAGACAAACGTATGTGCTTTGCTAAAAAATGGTAAAATACTCACAGGGCAAAATAATATTTTAAAGTATAAAAAGCTATACAAGGATATTAATAAAATTTTCGTTAACCCTAAAGTTGAAGCTAATCCGGCTGCCGTCTCGTCTATTTTAAAGGCCGATATGATAGTTATCGGACCTGGTGATTTTTTTACAAGTTTATTGCCAAATTTAGTAATCGACGGAATAAAAGAATCATTAATTATTTCAAAGGCGGTTAAAATTTTTAACTGTAATTTAATGACAAGAGAGTGGCAGACAGAAGGTTATTCTGTTTTGGATTTTAAAAATATTTTAGAGGAACATTTAGGTAAGAAAGATTTTTTTGATTTTATAATATACAACAACAAAATTCCCTCAAAAGAATTTCTAGAGGCTTATGCAATTAAGGGAGAAAAACCAGTTGCCTTTGATAATGTTCCAGAGGGCGACAGTAGGTTTATAGGCTATGACTTAATAAGTAAAAGAGTTCAAAAGCAATTGAAGGGCGACTTAATAGAAAGGACATTAATAAGGCATAACCCAGACAGGATAGCAAAAATTCTACTTACTATTCTATCAACATACAAAAATTAAATTTTATGCAAGCTGTAATTATAGCAGCAGGTGAATCAAAAAGATTTTGGCCTTTTAATGCTCACACAAAAAGTCTTTTTAAGATAATGGGGAAACCTATAATTTTTTACACATTAAAATCTTTAGAAAAATTAGGGATAAAAGAGGCAATAATAGTTCAAAAAAACAATAGAGAAGTTGAGGATTTTCTTTCTGAATATAGGTTTAAAATAAAAATAAATTATGTTTGCCAAAAAGAGCAAAAAGGAACAGCAGATGCCATACTTTGCGCTAAAAAATTTATAAAAGGCGACTTCTTGTTTTTATCAGGTCACAAAGCGGACGTAAAAGATTATTTTAAAAATTTGTTTTCAGAATATAAAAAGAAAAAAACAGTTGTGATGTCTTTGCAAAAAATTAGTTCTGACGAAGTTAAAAAAAATAAATATCACAGCGCTGTTATTAAAAATAGAAAAGTTCTTAAAATAACTGAAGAATGCAAAGAAAGCGAGTGTTTCAAAGTTAATGAAGTTTACATTTTAACAAAAAGTTTTCTTGATGTTTTAGAAAAATTTAAAAATGAAGAAAAAGGTTTAATAACAGCCTTGAATAATTTTATTAGAAAAAATGAAGTCGCTTTTTCTATTCTGAAAAACTCTTTAACATTAAAATATCCATGGCATTTGTTTGCAATAAGAGATTATATTTTTAAAAATTTTTTAAAAAACAGAATATCAAAAAGCGTGAAAATTGGCAAAAACGTAGTGTTTAATGGAAAAGTTTTTATAGGAGAAAATACTATAATAGGGAATAATGTTGTTTTTAACGGAAATGTTTATATAGGAGATAATTCACAAATAGGCGATTTTAATGTTTTTAGCGAAAACATAAATATAGAAAAGAACTTTAAATCAGGAACATTTTTAGAGGTTAAAAATTCCATAATTGGAGAAGGTGTAAGATTTCATGGAGGTTATTTGGGCGATTCTATTATTGGAAATAATTGTAAAATAGGACATCATATTACAACTTGCAACTTTCTTTTATCAGAAAAAGATATTAAGTGCATGGGTGTTGATACAAAAATGAGAAAGTTAGGGTTAATTTTGGGAGGTAATTCTTCGTTGGGTGCTTGTGTTTGCACTATGCCGGGAACTGTTGTAGGAAATAATTGCAAAATATATCCCTTTTTAAAAATTAAAGGTTTTTTTGAAGATAATAAAGTTATAAAAGAATAATTTTATGCTTGATATTTTTTATTTTGGTTTTCAGGAATTAAATAATCTAGCTGGCAAAAATGAAGTTTTAGATAATATTTTCAGATTTTTAGCAGATTATTTGGTTTATCTAATTATTTTAATTGCTTTTTTATATTTAATCCACAAGAATAAAACTTATTACTTTTTGTCTGCTTTTATCTATGCCATTGTAGCGAGGCTTACAATTGTTGAAGTAATAAAAAGAGTTATTCAAAGCCCGCGACCATTTGAGGTTTTAGATGTTAATTTACTTATAAACGAATCAAGTAAATTTTCTTTTCCATCAGGGCATACAATTTTTTTGTCTACATTTTCAACAATTATCTTTATTTACGACAAAAAACTTGGGGCAGTGTTATTTTTTTTAAGTGCTTTAGTTGGAGTTTCAAGAGTAATAGTGGGCGTGCATTGGCCCGTTGATATTTTAGGAGGTGCTATAATTGGAATTTTATTTGGCCTCACTTTTTATAGATTAGGTAAAAGAATAATTAAATAAATATGATAAGTTGTGAGTAGAAAATTAATAAATAATATGGCTTCTAAAAATATTTTAAAAATTTTTGGCAGAAAACTTAAAATTTAGCTTTTTAGTTTTAGCTAAAAAAAAACACACTTTATCTTAATTAATATTTAAATCCTTACTTCTTGCTATTAATATAACTTCATCTCCTCTAAAAAAGTCGGGTATAACAGCAACTGGTTTTGCATTTAATGTTTTTTTGTAAAGCTTTTGTGCTTGATTCTCAATTCCAGTAGTTACTTTAACCAATTTTAGTCTAGATCCTCTTATCTCTAATTTTTTTATAATATCTTTGAGCGATTCTTTTATTAATTTTGAACCTAATCCTTTACCTTGTTCTTTAGGAGTTACGGCTATTTGTTCTAGTTCTATTACTGCATCTTTTCTAAAACCCCCTAACTCTACCCATAAAATATAACCCTTAATCCTACCATCATCAATAACATAATACCTATTTGCTGGATACCCTAAATACTTTAACCTGATCCATTCTTTAACTATATCGATATCATTCATACCATGAAAACATTCCAGATATATTTTGGCTACATTCTCTATATCATCTTCTTTCATCTTTCTAATGATCATACATTTACATTTAATTTATAATTAATACCTATGAAATTGTTTCTATATTACTTATTTTGATAAAAATAAAACAACAGGTCAACATTGTCTATATATCATTACTTTTATAACGATGAGTGGATGAATATTTTTTAACTTTTATCTGAGCCGGAGGCGGGATTTGAACCCGCGACCTATCGCTTACGAAGCGATTGCTCTGCCGCTGAGCTACTCCGGCTTTTATATTGTGTGCCGGGAGTGGGATTTGAACCCACACGGGATTACTCCCACAGGGTCCTAAGCCCTGCGCGTCTGCCATTCCGCCACCCCGGCAAGTTTAATTATTTATTTTATACAATTTTTAGATTTTTGAGAAATAAAAAACTAGCAGATTAAAATTATTTTAATTGAGATATAAAAATTTTTAAGTTGTGCCCGGGGTGGGACTCGAACCCACACGGGATTGCTCCCACAAGATTTTAAGTCTTGCGCGTCTGCCATTCCGCCACCCGGGCAAATTATTGATTAATTTTAATATGATTTTTATAAATTTGCAAATTAAATTATACCGCTTTTTGACGTTGTTTATGTTTACTAAAATAACCTTTTAGATTAAAAGTAAAACTAATAAACAACAAAATAATAAATTGATTTTAAGATTGCCACAAACGTTCACGATCGTAAATGTTTGGGCAAGAAGGATTTTTATAAAATTTTCTATATGTTTATTTATACCTTTTTGGCTGCACTAAAGAAAAGATAAAGTTCTTTTCTTTCGTTGTCGTTATTAATCCTGTTATTAATCCAATATTTTCAAGTAGTTTGATAAATTCCCATTAGTTGAATTTAATTGATTTTTTCCCTTTTATAACTAAAGTTTATTCAGTTTTTCATGACTTTTTACTATTTATTCAAATTTTAGTGGAATTCCAACTTTTAATCGAAAGAGTTTACCAACTCGAATATTTATTTTAGGTTAGATTGCTAATTGTTTTTTATATTTTGTAAAAAATATAACTATGGTAATATTATAGAATAGTTTATTTATATTATAACCCATATGGCAATTACCGTTAACGTTTGCAATCAAAAAGGCGGAGTAGGGAAAACAACAATTTCTTACAATTTGGCGTCGTTTCTTTCAAAAAAAGAAAATTTTAGGGTTTTACTTGTTGATATGGATCCGCAAGGAAACTTAACTTTTTTAGTTGGTTTTGATTCAAAAAATCTTTCTATTTCTGTTTATCACGTTTTAATTGGGCAGGTGCCATTACAATCAGCAATTAAAAGATGCCAAAATTTGCCGTGCGATATTTTGCCTTCTTCCTTTGATTTGGCGGGTGCTACAGCAGAACTTATCGACGAAGATGACAGAATAGAAAGATTAAACAATATATTAGAGCAGGTTAAAAATGATTATGATCTAATTATTATAGACTCTCCGCCGAGTTTGGGGATTCTTACCGTTAACGCTTTATTTGCAAGCGATGTTGTTTTGATACCAGTTCAAACAGAAGTTTTGGCAATAGAAGGTTTAAGTCAGCTTTTGAAAACCGTAAAAATAATAGGCGAGAATACGGGAAAAGTTATAGACAAAATCGGAATAGTGATGACAATGTATAAAAAAAATAGTAAAATATCTCAAGAGGTTATGAAAAAAATTTTAAGAGAATACGGCGACAATTATGTTTTTGAAAGTTATATTCCGTTTTCAGATATTTTTTCAAAGTCAGCTTTTTACAAAAAAAGCATATTTGACATAAAGGATAATTCTAAGGCGGTTGAAAAGTTTTCTCAGTTTTCAAAAGAATTTTTATATTTTATTAAAAAGTAAAAATAAAAAATGAAAAGAGTTCCAAAGGGTATAGAATCTTTAATACCCAAAAAAAGGAAGAAAAAAGATAAAGAAGAAAAAGATTACGTTTTTTATGTTGAGATAGATAAAATATTTCCAAATCCTTATCAGCCAAGAAAGGAATTCGATAAAAATTCTCTTGAAGAGTTGGCACAATCAATAAAAGAGCATGGTATTTTACAACCCTTGATTGTTACAAGAGTAGAGAAGGACAATGATTTTTATTATCAGTTGGTTGCAGGTGAAAGAAGGTTTTTGGCAGCTAAAATGGTAGGTTTGAAACTTGCGCCTGTCTTAATAAAGGAATTAGACGACAGAAAAAAATTAGAACTTGCTTTAATTGAAAACCTCCAAAGAGAAGATTTAAACCCAATAGATAAAGCCGAGGCGCTGTTAAAACTTCAAAAAGAATTTAATCTTACACAAGAGCAAATCAGCAATATAATGGGAAAGAGCAGAGTTTACATAACCAATCTTTTGAGAATTTTAAAACTGCCTCAAAAAGTTCAAAATATGATTAGGAAGAAAATGTTGTCAGAAGGTCATGCAAAAGTTTTGCTGTCTTTGAAAGATGAAAAACAGATTATCTATTTTGCTGAAAAAGTTGTTAGAAGTAATCTTTCCGTGAGAGAACTTGAAAACTTAGTACAGAAATATACAATTTGGAAACCAAGGAAAAATAAAATTCCTCTTCAAAAACTTAAAGATATTGAAGTAAAGTTAAAAGAGATTTTTGGGGATGATAAAAAGTTCAAAGTAGGGCAGGAAGCAGGAAGAATTAAAATAACTTTTTATTTAGAAAAAGAGAGCGATTTGGATGAATTCTTAAAATAACATCACCCTATTCTTAGCAATCTCTGTATTATATTCTTTTCTACCTTCTTTACGATCAAAATATTTGGCAATGTTTTTATTTTATCTATGAAATCCATTATTTCCTTTACGCCGTTTACTTTTACTTGAAGTATTATTTGTTTATCGCCCGTCTTTTTATCTGTTTTTATAATATTTTCAATTATTTCTATTTTCATTTCGTTTATAATGTCAAATATGTTTTTTATTGTTTCTTGGTTGTCTTTTGTTTGTATTTCAAAATATACAACAGAAGGTTTAAACTCGCTCCAGTCAGCCTCCATTATTCTTTCTGGCCATTTTCTTATTAAATCTTTAATTATTTTGCAGTCTTTTTTATGAACAGAAGCGCCTCTATCTCTTGTGATAAAAGCAACTATTTCATCTCCTTTTTGAGGATTGCAACACTTTGATAAATAAAAAGCTATATTTGTTTGACCGCCAAACACTATAGGAGATTTTACTTTTTGCGTTTCAGTACTCTCTCTTTTAGGTATTATTTTTTCAAAAATTTTCAACCTTGGTTTTTCATCTTTTTCAAGCAAATATTTTGCCACTTGGGAGGCTAAAATTTCACCCTTACCAATTTTCAAGAGTAAATCACTGGCAGAACTCAATTTCGTTTTTTCTAAAATTTTTTCAACCTCCTTCTTTGATAACTTTGCAAACTTTTTACCAACAGAAACAATTAACTCTTTGTCTAATATTTCTTCTCCTGCTTTTAGATAATCAGATACTTTTTCTTTCTCCAAAAATTCTTTTATTCTTGATTTAGCAAGTCTTGTTTTTACAAATTGAAGCCAGTGAGGAGAAGGAGATTTATTTTTATCTGTTATTATTTCAACGACATCAAAATTCTTTAACTCATGAGAAAGAGGAACCAACTTTCCGTTTACTTTTGCTTTTGAACATTTATTTCCTATTTCTGTATGGACAGCGTATGCAAAATCAACAGGCGTTGATCCTTCTGGCAAATCTATAACATCTCCTTTTGGAGTAAAAATAAAAATTCTTTCCTTGAAAAAATCCAACCTTAGCCCTTCCAAAAACTCTTTTGACCCAGATGTATTTTTTAGCCATTCGTTCAATTGCTGTATCCACGCAAATTTTTTTCTTAATTTTTTAGGATTAACTTTTTCTTTAAAAGACCAGTGAGAACATATACCAAACTCTGCTTCAAGATGCATTTCTACTGTCCTTATTTGTATTTCTATAATTTTTCCTCCTATGCTAAAAACAGTTGTATGAAGGCTTTGATATCCGTTTGGTTTTGGCAGAGCAATGTAATCTTTTATTCTGCCTGGCAATGGCTTCCATATTTCGTGTATCAATCCCAACGTTTTGTAGCACTCTTCTTTTTTGTTTACTATTATTCTTAAAGCAATAATATCATAAATTTTGTCGACATCCATATCATACCTTAAAAGTTTTTTGTAAAAACTCCAATAATGTTTTATTCTAGAATCAATTGCAACTGGTTTTATTCCATTTTTTGATAAGTATTTAAGCAAGAATCTTTTTACTTTTTCCAAATATTTTTGCTTTTCTTTAACGGTGTTGTCTATTATTCCTTTAGCATATTTGTATTCTTCTGGATAAAGATATTTAAAAGCCAAATCTTCAAGTTCGCCTTTTATTTTTCCAATTCCAAGCCTTTCTGCTATTGGAGCGAATATTTCCATCGTTTCAAAGGCCAAACGTGGTTTCTTTTCATCAGGAACATATTCTAAAGTGCGCATATTGTCTAACCTGTCAGCGATTTTTATTATTATAACCCTTATATCTTCTCCCATTGCAAAAAACATTTTACGCAAATTCTCACTTTCGTAATCATCAATATTAGGCTTTATATTTAGCTTAGAAAATTTTTCTTTCGGGTACCTTAACTTCCCAAGTTCCGTTACACCTTTTACCAACATTGCTATTTCTTCTCCAAAATTATCTTCTATATCTTTTATTGTATATTTAGTATCTTCTGGAACGTCGTGGAGTAGGGCTGCTGCCACTGCCTTGTCAGAAAGTTTTAAGTCTTTAACTATTTTAGCAACTCTTAAAGGGTGATTTATATAAGGTTCTCCAGAGTATCTTTTTTGGCCTTCGTGAGCGTTTTTAGAGAACTCAAAAGCCTTTTTTACTAAATCAGATTCGCTTTCTATATCAAGTATTAAGTTGTTTGCTTTTGTTGCTTTCACAGTCTTTGTTAGAACACTTTATTTTACCATTTTTTGCCTCAACCATCAACGATCCGCACTTTTCACATTTTTCGCCAGTTGGCTTTTCATTTACAATAAAATCGCATTTTGGATAGTTTGAACATCCATAAAATATATTTTTCCTTTTTTTGTTAATTCTTTTTACGATTTTTCCGATTCCGCATTTGGTGCATTTTACTTCTATTTTTTCTATATCTTTTGTGAATTTGCAATTAGGAAAGTTAGAGCAAGCGTAAAATTTTCCAAACTTTCCTATTCTTATTACTATATCGCTTTTACATAAAGGACATTTTATATCTGTTTTTTGGGTTAAGTTAACTTTTTTAACTTTTTTATATTTTTCCTGTAACTCTTTTTCTAAGTATTCATAAAAAGGTTTTATTACTTCTATATATTTTTTTTGACCGTTTGCTATTTCATCAAGATTGTTTTCCATGTCGGCTGTAAATTTTACATCAACTATTTTGGAAAAGTTTTCAACTAATATAGTATTCACAGCAATTCCTAATTCTGTTGGTTTAAAAAATTTATTGTTTTCTTTTGTCACGTAGCCTCTTTCTTGTATGATACTAACTATTGTTGCATATGTAGATGGCCTTCCGATTTCGTTCTTTTCAAGTTCTTTTATTAAACTCGCTTCTGTATATCTTGGTGGAGGTTGAGTGAAGTGCTGTTTCGAGTCTATCTTTATAATTTTAAGTTCTTCTTCTTTTTGTAATTTTGGCAGTAAGTTTTCTTTTGTTTCTATTGGATAAATTTTCATAAAGCCATCAAATATTATCGTTTGCCCAGAACCCTTAAAAGAAAATTCTTTATCATCGCTTTCTATTTCTAAGATTGTTTGTTCTATTTCTGCTTCTTTCATTTGGCAGGCTAAAAACCTTTCCCATATTAATTTATAGAGTTTGAAAGATTTAGTATCTAATTTATTTTGCACTTTTCCAGGAGTATTTTGAATATAAGTTGGCCTTATTGCTTCGTGCGCTTCTTGGGCGGTTTTACTCTTCGATTTAAAAATAAATGGTTTCTCAGGAATGTATTTTTCTCCTATGTTTTCTTTAATAAAATTCCTTGCAGAATAAATCGCTTGAGATGATAAGTTGAGAGAGTCTGTTCTGTGGTAGGTAATAAAGCCCATCTCATACAACTTTTGGGCTATGGACATTGTTAGTTTTGCAGGATAGTTTAACTTTTGAGCTGCTGTTTGTTGCAAGGTAGAAGTTATAAAAGGTGGCAAAGGATACCTTTTAACTCTTTTTACATCCACCTTTGCTATTTTATAACTTTTATTTTCCGCGGAGTTTTTTATTCTTTCAGCCTCTTTTTGGTTTTTGACAAAAAACTTATCAATTTGCTCTCCTTTTATCTTAAAAAGAGTCGCAGTTATTATGTTTTTGTTTTCTTTTTCTGATTCAATAAGTTTTTGGAATTGCGCATCTATTGTCCAATATTCTTGTGGTTTAAAATCTTTTATTTCTTTTTCTCTTTCAACTATTAATCTTAAAGCAACTGATTGCACCCTTCCGGCAGATAACTTCCTTGCAACTTTTTCCCATAGAAAAGGTGACAACTTATAACCAACTATTCTATCTAAAACTCTTCTTGCTTTTTGCGCTTCCACAAGATTTAAAAGTATTTCTCTTGGGTTTTCAAGGGCTTGCAAAATTGCTTCTTTTGTTATTTCGTGGAAGGTTATTCTTTTGTAGTTTTTTAATTCCAAAACTTCTTTTAAGTGCCACGATATTGATTCTCCCTCTCTATCTTCATCAGTTGCCAGAATTACCTCATCTGCTTTTTGCATTTTCGTCTTCAATTCTTTTATAACTTTTCTTGCTTTTATTGGTATTACATATTTTGGTTCAAAATTATTTTCAACATCAATTCCAAATTTTGATTTTGGCAGATCTCTTATGTGGCCATAACAAGAAGCAACATCAAACTCCTTTTGATTCACAAATTTTTTTATTGTTCTTGCTTTTGTTGGCGACTCAACTATTATAAGTTTCATATTTTTGGATAGTATTTATCTCCAACCTGATCAATTAAATTTTTAGTTTCTAATTGGGTTATTAATTTTAAAATTTCAGGCACTGATAAATTTAACTTTTCAACAAGCTCGTCTATGTCGCAACCGTTCTCGATGAATTTTAACAAAGTTCTTTCTTTTTCTGAAAGGTTATCAATAATTTTATTATAACTGCTCTTTATTCCAAAACTATTCAAAATATCCTGCGCGCCGCTTGTTAAAATTGCGCCTTCTTTTATTAAATTATTAGTTCCTTTTGAGTTTACAGAAAACACGCTTCCCGGCACGGCAAATACTTTTCTTTTTATTTCTTTCGCAAAATTTGCTGTGATTATCGTTCCACTTTTTTCTCTTGCCTCTATTACCAAAACCCCATCAGATAAACCTGCTATTATTCTGTTTCTTTTTGGAAAAGTAAATTTTGTTGCTTTTGTGCCAGGTTCTAATTCAGATATTATTAAACCCTGCTTTTCAAGTATTTCTTTTGCCAATCTTATGTTTTCTCTTGGATATATTGATTCTTCGTCAACGCCAGATCCTAAAACAGCAATTGTTTTGCCATTGTTTTCTATACATATTTTATGAGAAAGAGCGTCAATGCCCAAAGCCATTCCGCTGACTATTATAAAATAACTTGATAATTCCTGAACAATTTTTCTTACAACTATTTTCCCATATTCGCTGTATCTTCTGGTTCCAACAACAGCCAAAGTAGGGAAGTCTTGCGTTTGTTTTAAAAGTTCTAAGTTTCCAACAGTCCACAAACATTTTGGAGGGTCTTTTAAATCAAGAAGTTTTTTTGGATAATACTCGCTTTGTTTTTCTATTTTTATTATATTTTCCATCTGTTTTGTTTTTACTGATTTTTATTATAGAATTATAAAAGTTTTTATCTCATCCTGCAAAAAACAATATACAATTTTGAACCATTCTGCACTATACAAGTTCGGTTAAAATTTCATTTCTATTCTATGCATTTACAAATAAAATGCTAATATTATTTTGTTTACGAATTTAATGAATGAGTATCATTGTTTGTAAATAAAATTGTTCTTGGTGCCAATTAAAATTGTTGGTGCTGGAGGCGGCCTTTAGGTTTTCTTCTTATAGAAGAACGGTAACATTAAATTTTTAAAAGTGGTGAACTAATACACTTTCTTGACAGACTTTTTTGACGTTGCTAAATTAGAAATTATAAGGGAGGAGGGGCCCCGACGTTACGTCGGGGTTTTTCTTTTTTTAACACAATTATTTCATATTCTCATTTTGCAGGTAAGAGGACGCCTCGCTTATCATGTGACAGTACAAGTTTAGCCCAACCTTGTTTATTGGCCCTGATTGCTCTTTTCCTAAAATGTTTCCTGCTCCTCTTATTTCCATATCTTTTAATGCTATTCTGTAACCAGAGCCCAAAGCCAAATTTTCTTTAAGCGCTTTTATACGCATTTTTGCTTTTTCTGTAAGTTTTTCCCATTTTGGATAAAACAAATACGCAAAAGCCTGCCTTTCGCCCCTTCCAACCCTTCCTCTTAATTGATACGCCTGCCCCAAACCCAACCTTGAAATATCTCTTATTATTAAAGTATTAGCGTTTGAAATGTCTATTCCGTTTTCAATTATTGTCGTTGAAACCAAAATTTTTATTTTTCCTTCTTGAAACTCGTTAAATATCTCAATAATTTTTTCATCTGGCATCGCGCTGTGAATTACTTCAATTCTTTCTTTTATGCCAAGTTTTTCTTCAACAAACTTTTTAATCTCTGGCAAATTTTTTATTCTGTTTTCCAAAACATAAACCTGACCGCCTCTTTTTAACTCATTTAAGATTGCTTTTTTCATAACTTCTTTTTTAAATTCTCCTATATGTGTTATTATGTCTTTTCTTTCAGGCGGTGGGGTATAAATAAAACTTACTTTTTTTATATTAGAAAGCGCTAAATAAAGTGTTCTTGGTATTGGAGTGGCTGAAACATAAAGCAAATCTAAAGCAGGGAATTTTTCTCTTAACCTTTCTTTTTGCAGGACGCCGAATTTTTGCTCGTCGTCTACAACCAGCATGCCTAAGTTTTTAAACTCTACTTTATTAGAAAGAATTTTGTGTGTTCCTATTATTATGTCTATTTTGCCGCTTTTAATATCTTTTATAATTTTTTCTTCATCTTTTGGATTTGTGTTTCTTGTCAGCAAGCCGATGTTAACTGCAAATTTTTCAAATCTCTTGCAAAAGTTTTTATAATGCTGCCATGCCAATACTGTTGTAGGGCATAAAATTGCAACTTGTTTACCATGACAGACCACTTTAAAGGCAGTTCTCATTATTATCTCTGTTTTCCCAAAACCAACATCTCCGCACAAAAGCCTGTCCATTGGTGTTTCGCTGTTTTCAAGATCGTTAAAAATATCTTTAATTGCTTTTTCTTGATCAGGAGTTAACTCATATTCAAAAGACTCATCAAATTCTCTTTGCAAAACATCCGCTTGTTTTGAGTTGTATTTTGGCCGAGTTATTGATTCTTTACTTGCATATATTTTTATTAGTTTTTTGGCTATTTGTTCTGCCTGTTCTCTTGCCTTCTTTTTTATCTTCAGCCACAAAGAACCTCCAAGTCTTGTTATTCTTGGGTTTTCAAAGCCTATATAAAGAGTTAACTTATTTTTTAAATTTTCAGGAACATATAATTTATCTCCTTTTGCGTATTCCAAAACAAAATAATTTATGTCCTGCATTTTTGTTATGCCTCTGAAAACTCCTATCCCATGATCTATATGCACCAAAAAATCACCTTCTTTTAAGCTTGAAAGTTCTTGTTTTATTTGCTGGTTTGTTAAAAGTTTTTTAATTGTATTTTTTGCTTTTTCAACATCAATTGAGATGTCTTCGTTTTTGTACGTGCTTCCAATCCTGTCTCCTAAAAATTCTACTATGAAAGGGCTTTCATAATTTATAGGAAAAATTTGTAAAATACCGCCTTTAATTGAAAATTGCCCTGGAAAAGTAATATTTTCAACAAGTTCATAATTAAAATTAAAAAGAAGCTCTTTTAACAAACTAAGTTTATAACTTACGCCCTTTTTCAAAACCAAAACATTTTCCTTGAAAAACCCTTCTTTTTGAGAGTTCTCTTTTATTTTTTCAATATTTTGCCAAAACCAAACTGCCTCCCTTTCCAAAAAATAGGGGGTCAAACTAACAACAACAATTTCTTCGTATTTATTTGCCATAAAACTAAAATAACCAATTTTCCCAAAAAAGTAAAACTCCCCCACGCTTTCCCTGCGATACTTGAAAAAATGCAAAAGATGAGATATATTTTGGCACCCTTGTTATGCTAGAAATTGGGATAATAAATTAGAAAAAAGGTCGAAAATCATTAAAATAATGTATCTCATCAATAACATGGTAAAAAGAGTATTCATTTATTTTATTTGAGATCACACGAAGCACTAAACCACCAATTATGCAAAATGTTGATGTTATAATTTTGCGGTATATAATAAATACTGAATAATAAAAAGTTTGCTCTTTAGTTTTATGGATAAAGTAGTTTTAGCAAAAACAGAAAAAGAGTTTTTCAATTGTTTAAATAAGTTTTCGCGCGAAGGGCGTGCTGTTTTTGTATTGGATAATGTTTTGGCTGGCAATGATTTTTTCAAAGATAAAGTTTGCTGCTATTCAAAAGAAAACTCCATAAAAGAAGTTAATAATATCATAAAAGATTTAAAGAATAAAAAATTTGCTCCTCAAGTTGTTTTTGGGATTGGCGGTGGCAGGGTGTTGGATGTTGCTAAATTTTTGGCGTTTAAACTTGATGTTGATTTCATAAGCTGTCCCACTGCTTTATCTCAAGATGGTATATATTCTGGTGTTTGTGTTTTGTTTGATGGCAAAAAAAGAAAAACGGTAAAAGCCAAGTTTCCTGAAAAAGTTTTGGTAGATATGAGTTTGATTAAAAAATCTCCTAAAAAAATGACTTTTTGCGGAATTGGAGAAGTTTTATCTAAGATAGTTGTTTTGCAAGACATTTCTTTGGCAAAAAGCAGGGTAAAAGCAAAAGTTAACAAAAACAAAATAAAAAAAATTTTGTCTACAATATCTTACTTAATTGAAAATTTTAAGAGTCAAAAGGATGAAAATAGTGTAAAGACTTTACTGTTTGCGTTGGTCGAGATAGGATCTTTGATGCAGGAAGATTCTTATTATGCGTCCCAATCAGAGCATGAGTTTGAAAAGGCTTTGTTTGGCACAAATTTGCCGCATGGGCAGTTGGTTGCTTTCGGCGCTTTGATATCTGCCAAATTATATGAAGTTCACAGCGAAAAATTTTCAAAAGACAAACTTTTTATAAGTCCAAAAGATATGTTCAAAATAACTAAGTCATTATTTAAAATAATAAAAGGATTTTATAACTTTGCCAAAGAGCCCTTAAAGATAATTGACAGACAAGAATTAATAAAATGCTTAAAAAAGGCAAGTTTGCAAAGGCCAGAAAGGTTTAACTTGCTGAATGTAATTGATTCCAAAAAAGTAAATTGGGAAAAAGTTATAGAAAAGTTATAATAAGTTTCAAATTATTTTTTCTACTTCTTTTATTATCTCTTTTATTATTGTTTTTAATTTTTTAAGTTCTTGTGCGCTGAAGTTTTTTAAAACAAATTCTTCTGCTTTTTTGCCCTTTTCTTTCTCGCTCCTCACGCCAATTCTTATTCTTGTGAAATCTTTTGTTCCAAATTTTTGTATAATTGATTCAACTCCTTTGTGGCCTCCGCTTGACTTTCCTTTGCTGATTTTTACTTTGCCAAATTCTATATCGCTGTCGTCGTGCAAAACAATTATGTCTTCTGGCAAAATTTTATAAAAATTGGCAATTTCTTTCACGGCAACGCCAGAGTTGTTCATTAAGGTTTTTGGTTTTAGCAGAATAACTTCTTTTTCGTTTATTATACCTTTTGTTGTGTATCCTTCAAACTTTTTTTCTTCTTTGAAATCTTTTAACTGCCAGTGGTTTTTAAGTTCGTCAACAGCAATAAAGCCGGCGTTGTGCTTTGTGTGTTCGTATTCTTTTGGCCAGTTGCCAAGCCCTACTATCAGTTTTTTTTGCATTTGATGTTAATGTTATTTTATGGTATATTTTAATAATATATGAAAAGCGCAATTAAAGAATATATAAAAATAGGACTGCTGGTTTTGCTTATAGTTGTGCCTATAAGATATTTTATATTCCAGCCGTTTTTAGTGCAAGGAAGCTCAATGGAACCGAATTTTGAAAGCGGTGATTATTTAATAGTTGATGAGATCTCTTATAGGTTTAGCGATCCAAAAAGGGGAGATGTTATTATTTTTAATTCTCCTGTGCAGCCTGTGAAATATATTAAGAGGGTGATTGGTTTACCAGGAGAAACAGTCAAAATAGAAAATGGAAAAGTTTATATTAAAAAACAAGGAAACAATGAGTTTAAATTGTTGCAAGAGCCATATACTGACATATTTACAGAGGGAAGAGTCGAGATAACCCTTAAAGAAGGAGAGTACTTTGTAATGGGAGATAACAGATTTGCTTCTTATGATTCAAGAAGTTGGGGAGTTTTAAAAAGGAATAAAATAATCGGAAGGGTTTTAATAAGGTTGTGGCCCATAAGCAAGATTGATATAATTGAAAATCCTTTTAATAAATAAAACATATGCCAAAAATAAAATATCAAAGAGTAACAGGAATGAAAGACATTTTGCCAGTAGACTTTGTTTATTATGATAAAATTTTGTCTACAATAAAACAGATTTGCGATTTTTATTCTTTTAATAGAATAGAAACTCCGATATTAGAGAGAATAGAACTTTTTGAAAGAGGCATTGGAGTTTCAAGCGATATAGTTGAAAAGCAGATGTTCTCTCTTAAAACAAGAGATGAAAAAGATACTTTAGTTTTAAGACCAGAAGGGACTGCTGGTGTTGCAAGGGCTTATTTTGAGAATGGTTTGCAAGAACTTCCACATCCTTTAAAACTTTGGTACTTTGGGCCATTTTTTAGATACGAAAGACCGCAAAAAGGAAGATACAGACAGTTTTATCAATTTGGCATTGAAATAATAGGAGAAGAAAATTATATATTAGATGTTTATGTTATGCATATTTTTAAAATTTTGCTTGAAGAGTTGGGAATTAAAAATCTTGTTTTTGAAGTTAACAGCATTGGCAATGGCAACTGCAGGCCGTATTATAAAAAATCACTTTTGAGTTATTTGAGAAAGAACCAAAATAAACTTTGCTCTACCTGCAGAAAAAGACTTAAGGTGAATCCGTTTAGGATATTGGACTGCAAAGAAGAAAAATGTAAAAGGGTTTGCTCTCAAGCGCCTCAAATCGTTGACTTTTTGTGTGATGAATGTAAAAACCATTTCAAAAAAGTTGTAGAGGTTTTAGACACATTGCAATTTCCTTACACAATAAATCCGTTTTTAGCAAGAGGGCTTGATTATTATAACAGAACAGTTTTTGAAATTATTCCTGTCTCGTTTGAGGAGTATCAAAAAGACAAAGATAACTTTACGAAAAAAGATTCAATAGGCGGCGGAGGAAGGTATGATGACTTGCTTTATTTAATAGGAAGGGAGGAGATACCGGCTGTTGGTGGCGCTTTGGGAATAGAAAGAATAATAGATGTTTTGAAAGATAATAAAGTGGAGATAAAAGAAGAGTACAAGCCAGACATATTTTTTGTTCAGATAGGAGATCTGCCAAAGAAAAAATCTTTTGCTATTTTAGAGGAACTTAGAAAACACAAAATTAATTGCGCTGAAAGCATTGGCAAGGATTCTTTAAAAGGGCAGTTGAGGATTGCTGATAAATTAGGGGTAAAATATGTTATTATTTACGGACAAAAAGAGGCATTTGAAAACGTTGTTGTTTTAAGAGATATGAAAACAGGATCGCAAACAATTGTAAGTTTGCAAGATTTAGTCAAAGAAATAAAAGCGAGATTAAAAAATAAATAAGAAATATGGAAGATTGTATTTTTTGCAAAATAGCAAACAAAGAAATAAATTCAGAAATTGTTTATGAGGACGATGATTTTGTTGTTTTCAAAGACATAAAACCAAAGGCGCCATTTCATGTTTTAATAGTGCCGAAAAAGCATATAAAGTGGCTGAATGATTTGGATGAGAATGATTTGGAGTTGGCAGGTAAAATGTTGTTGCTGGCAGTTAAAATAGCAAAAGAAAATAAAGTTGAAAACGCTTATCAGGTGAAGGTTCATGTTGGTGAGAAAGGAGGACAGGAGATATTTCATTTACATATGCATATTTTTGGTTGGCCGGAATAATTTTTGACATTTTTATTTTTTTGTCTTATTATAGGAATCATAGTTAAAAAATTAAAAATATGGCTTTAATAGTTTTAAAGAAAAGCGGAGAAACAAATCAAAGTTTGGTTTTTAGATTTAGAAAGGCTGTGCAAAAAGCGGGTATTTTGCTTGAGGCAAGAAAGCAAATGTATCACGACAGAAAACCAAACGAAAGAGTTATTAAAGAAAGGGCTTTAAGAAGAATCCAAAAACAAAAAGAATACGAAAGATTAAAGAAACTTGGAAAGATATAATGTCTATAAAAGCTCAAATAGAAAAAGATATTAAAACATATCTAAAGGAGAAAAATTTAGATGCTTATAGGGCTTTAGTTTTTTTAATGTCTGTTATAAAAAATAAAGAAAAAGAAAAGTTTTTTGAACTTTCTAAAAAAGGGCAAACCCCTGAAAGGGGACAGGATATTTTAACAGATGAGGAAATAATTAAAATTTTACAATCTGAAATTAAAAAGAGAAAAGAATCGATAGAGGCGTTTTTAAAAGGAGAAAGAAAGGATTTAGCAGACAAAGAACAGTTTGAATTGGATTTAATTTCTAAATATTTACCAGAACAAATGCCTGAAGAAGAAATAGAAAAACTGGTAGACGAGGTTTTAAAAGAAGTGCAAGACAAAAATATCGGCGTTGTTATAAAAGAAGTTATGAAAAGAAGTCAGGGCAGGGCTGAGGGATCTTTAGTTGCTAAAATAGTTAAAGGAAAACTCTCTTAATTTTAATTTGAGTTTTTTTGAATAAGGTTTTATAATCTAATATTACTATTTTTTTATTGCTTATGGACAAAAACGCAATAATTGGTTTGGATATAGGGAGCTCAAAGGTTAAATTAGTTGCTTTAATTAAAGATGAAAAACTTCCAGAGTCAAATTTACAGGTTGTGCACAAATCTTCTGGAATTTCAGTGGGAGTAAGAAAAGGGAGGATAGAAGATCCCGAAAAAATTTTTGATGTTGTTTCTTCTTTGTTTGATGAACTTTCTCAAACAGATGGAATTGAGGCAAGAAAAGTTTTTGTAAATATAAACGGCGCTTCTTTGGAGAGTATAGTTTCAAAGGCAAATGTTGTTGTTTCAAAAGCGGATCAAGTAATAGGGCAGGAAGATGTTGATAGGGCTTTAACGTCTGCAAAAACAATTTCTCTTCCATTAAACAAAGAAGTTCTAGGGGTTTACAACAATGAATTTATTATTGATGGTGCATATGTCGTAAAAAATCCTATTGGTTTGAAAGGTACAAGGTTGGAGGTTAGATCTCTTTTAATTACTGCTTTTTCTCCTGCTTTAAATAATTTAAGAGATGTTATGAATAGGCTTGACGTAGATTACGAAATTGTACCAACTCCTTTGGCTTCAAGTTATGCTGTTTTAAAGCCAGAACAAAAAGAACTTGGCGTTTGTTTGGTTGATATTGGCGCTGGCACAATAGGAATAGTGGTTTTTTATGAAGGAGATTTGGTATTTTTAAAAACTTATCCTTTTGGCTCTAGCAATATAACAAAGGATATTGCGGTGAAACTTCAATTAGATTTTGATACAGCAGAGTATATAAAAACAGAAATAGCAAGTTGTTTAATCGGGCAGTCATCAAATAAAAAAGAAAAAATTAAATTAGAAGATGGCGAAGAAATTTCTTTTTCTAGAAAAGATTTATATCATGCGCTTCAAGCAAGAGTTGACCAGATATTAAAAACAATTTTAAATGATTTAAATTCTTTGGAATTGCCAGACAGATTAGCAGGCGGTGTTGTCTTTACAGGAGGAGGCTCTAATCTTAATAAATTCATAGAATACTCAAGAAAGTTTTTAAAACTCCCAGTTAAAAAAGCAAATTTGAAAGAGCAGTTTCAAATTCCTATAGAAAACGAGCAGGAATATTCTTGCGCTTTAGGACTTGCTTTAATGGGGCATTCTGAAGAGAGCGCAAAGCACGAAAACTTTTCTTTAAATGTTAAGCCCGGCAAATTTTTGTCAAAAATAAAAAATATAATAAAACCATTTTTGCCCTAATATAAAACTTATGAGTCGTGTAAAAATAAAAGTTGTTGGAGTAGGCGGTGGAGGAGGGAAAATTATTTCAAGAATTTACAACAAAAATAAATCAATAGACTATATTGCCATTAACACAGATCTGCAAGATTTGAAACAATGCAAAGCAGATAAACTTTTGCAAATAGGAAAACAAACAACAAAAGGAATGGGTGCTGGCATGCAGATATTGTTAGGAGAAAAATCGGCACTAGAGAATATCCAAGATGTTTTGAGCGCTACTTTACCAAGTCAAGTTATTATTTTAGTTTCTTGTTTTGGAGGAGGAACTGGAAGCGGAGCAACGCCCTTAATAGCAAAAAAGATAAAAGAAAGAGATAAAAATGTCCTTTTGTTATCAATAATAACTTTGCCGTTTTCTTTTGAGGGAAGCTTTAAAAGATCAATTGCTTTGAGGTCGTTGGAAAGATTAAAAGATTTTTCAGACGCTATTTTTGTTTTAGAGAATGATAACATAACCAAAAACTTAGAAAAGCAGGTAACAATTAAAGAATCTTTTGCATTTTGTGATGATTTTATTTCAAAAATAGTAAATAGCATACTGGAGTTAATAACAAGCAGAGGAGTTATAAACATTGATTTTATAGATATTAAAAATTCTTTGCAAAATGGCGGGCAGGTTTATTTTGCCCAAGGAGTAGGAGAAGGCGAAAATAGGATAGAAATGGCCATAAGTGATGCTTTTTTAAAAAATATTACTTCTGTTGATTTATTTAATAAGATAAAAAAGTTTAATTCTGTTTTATTTAGCGTCGCTGGCGATAATTTTACCTTACAAGAAATTTCTCAAATATCAGATTTAATAAAAAATAAGTTTGGCAATCCAAGCAAAATTTATTTTGGTGCTTTTCAAGATAAAGATTTAAGAAATAAGCTAAAAATTACAATATTCGCTTGCTCTGGAAAATAATGTGCCAAGAGGTAAAACAGATTTTCTTTTATTTTTCAGCTTTATAGGAGGAATTTTTACAGCATCATTTTTCGCCCAATATTATTATGTTTCAATACCTCTTTTTATAATTTCTTTATTATTATTCCTCCAAAAGCAGGAAAAAAGATTGTTTTATTTTGTTTTGTATTCCTTAATTTTCTCGGCGATATTTTTTGCAAGTTTTAATTATTTTCTTAACTATCAAAACAGAGTACTTAAAAAAGAATTTTATTTTGAAAATAAAAGTTTTTTAGTAAAAGTTTTAGATGAGCCAAGAGAAAGAGAAAAGAATATTTTTGTGAAAGTCAAGATATTGGAGGAAGAAGGTTTCCATGGCTTATATAAAAACATTGCTTTGTATTTACCCACGGACGCTGAAATTAATTATGGCGATATGCTAAAAATACAAGGTAAAATTCAAACTCCTCAAAACACAGGCAATTTTAATTATAGACAGTATTTGAACAAAGAAAATATAGGTTTGGTTTCTGTATATCCAAAATTTGAAATAATAAATAAAAAACAATATGAAAACTTTTTTGAGAAAATAAAAGGATTTGCTTTAGAGCAAAAGCAAAATTTTAAAGAAAAAATTAAAAATAATCTTTCACAAGACACAGCCAGCCTTTTAAATTCTATTGTTTGGGGATATAAGTCTGATATTCCCAAAGATTTATCTGACAATTTAAGCAAAGTTGGCTTGCGACATATCACAGCAATTTCAGGTCTTCATATAACCCTTATTTCTACTTTATTAATGGAATCTATTTTGCTTTTGGGTTTTTGGAGAAGGCAGGCTTTTTTGTTGTCTGTTGTTTTAGTTTCTTTTTATGTGTTTTTGCTTGGTTTTCCTCCATCTGCTGTAAGGGCCGCCATAATGGGAGGACTATTTTTGTTATCTCAAAACATAGGAAAGCCAACTAATTTGTTGAATCCTGTTTTACTAGCAGCAACTGTTATGTTATTGTTTAATCCCTTACTTTTGAAATATGATATTGGTTTTCAACTCTCTTTCTTGGCTGTTTTGGGAATAATTTTTTGGTCTAATTTTATTAAAGATAAACTAAAAATTTTATTTTTTAACAACGAAAATTACTTTTTAAACATAATATCACTTTCTATTTCAGCACAGATTTTTACAATACCTTTGGTGGCTTTTTATTTTGGTATAGTATCTCTTGTGTTTTTAATATCAAACTTAATTATTTTGCCATTACTTCCTTTAATTTTATTTTTCGGATTTTTAGGATCAATTATTCCTTATGGTGAGGTTTTTCTTATTACTATTTGGCCAATAGTAAAATTAATTGTCTTAATCTCAGACTTTTTCTCAAGTTTGAATTTTTCATTTTTAAATATCCAAAACTTGCCTTTAATGTACTTAGTATTAATATATACTTTATTGGTGATTTTAACATATTTTGTTTATAAAAAATATAGATTTTCATCTGTAAAAATATGATTTCGTGGACAATACCCGCAATTTTTTCTTTTTTGTTTTTTGCTTTTGGTACTACAATAGAAAGGTTTTATATGGGCCGAAAAGTTTTAAGACCAGAGTTGAGTGTTTTTTTTGTTGGGCTTTTGAGTTTATTTTATATTATATTCATTCCTTTTGTTGATTTTTATGTTATAGACCCTTATTTATTTTTAAAAACTTTACTTGTTTCTAGTTTTCAAGTAGGAGGGCTTTTTCTTTTGTATTATTCTTTAACAAAATTCGACGCAAGCAGTTTTGTGCCGGCAATTACTGCTTTTATGCCGATTTTTTCTTTTGGAGCTGGTATTTTTCTCTCTAATTCTTCGGTTAGTATTGCTGGTATTGTTGCTTTTTTGTTTTTGTTATCTGGGAGTTTTATTGTTAGTTATCATAAAAAAATAGAAATAACAAAAGAAACTTTATTCTCCGCGTTTTTAACATCTATTTTGCTTTCTATGTTTTTTGTTTTCTCAAAATTTGTTTTTGAAGAATCTAATTTTTGGACAGGTTTTATTTGGATAAATATAGCAGATTTTGTAATTTCTTCTTTGATTATTGTTTTTTATAAAGAAGCGAGGGATAATTTGTTGGAAATTATTCGCAAAGCAAGGGAGGCAAAAGCAAAAAGAGAATATTATAAAATAAAATACCCCTTGGCTTATGGATTTTCAAAAATATCTGGTGGAATAGGCACCATACTTCAACTTTTTGCAGTTAGTATTGTTCCCTCGCAATACATAGGTATTATACAGGCGTTTCAGGGTCTTGAGATATTTTTTGTTATTCTTTTTAGTCTGCTTTTCTTTAAGATTTGGAAAGATTTTCCAACAGACATTGCACAGGACAAAAATCTTGTAAAAAGAGTGTCTGGCGCTGTTTTAATATCGATAGGTTTAGTTATTGTTCATTTATATTTATAAAAATATGTACTTGAGTATAATAATTCCTACTCTTAATGAAGAAAAATATTTGCCGAAATTATTAGAATCAATAAAAAAGCAAACCTTTAAAGATTATGAAATCATAGTTGCTGATGCTGGCTCAAAAGACAAAACAGTTGAAATTGCAAAAAAATATGGTTGCAAAATAGTAAAAGGCGGCTTGCCTGCTCAAGGAAGAAATAACGGCGCAAAACACGCTCAAGGAGAATTGTTGTTATTTTTAGACGCTGACAGTATTTTACCAACTAAATTTTTTTTAGAAAAGGCAATAAAAGAGTTTAATAAAAGAAAGTTGTCGGTTGCTTCTTGTGGTTTTTTGCCAGCAGACAAAAGCGTTTATCTGCCGTATAAAGCTGTTGTTAATTATTTCAGGTTCATCAGATTTTTAATGATAGCATTAGAAAATATTTTTCCTTTTGGAATAGGCGCTTGTATATTCGCTGAAAAAAGTTTTCATAATTCAATTGGTGGGTTTGCTGAGTCACTAAAATTAGCAGAGGATAACAATTATATAAAAAAGGCAGCCTCAAGAAGCAAATACGGTGTTTTAAGAAGTGTTTATTTTTCAACTTCTGTTAGGAGATTTGATAAGGAAAAATGGGTAAGACCGTTTATGCTTTATTTACTCGCCGCTTTTCTTGTTTTAGACGAAAAGAAGTTAAGATTGTTCAATAAAGGTATTTTTGAATATAGATATGGAAATTATTATGATATAATAAAAGAAAAAGGCTTGAGTTTAAATGCTAAAAATATTACAGATAAACTTACAAAAAAGATTAATTATAACAAAATAAAAATAAAAAGAGAAATATCATTAATTAAGAATAAAATTAAGAAAATAATAGAAAAAATATGAAAAAAATAGGGATATTTATTTTAATAGCAATAATTGTTATTGGATTTATGGATGTAAGAAATTTGCCAAATTTGGGCATAAATGAGTATGTTGAGTTTTTGTTTAAGAAATATGTTTTGTATAAAAACAATCAGCAGGCGCAAGAAAAAATAACAAAAGAATCTCCTCAAAATGGTTTGGGAACACAAGAACAAAATAAAGAATATTCTCCTGTTTTAGATTTGGAAAAACAAGTTATAAAAGTTGCTGACGAAGCGTCTGATTCTGTTGTTAGTATAATAATTACAAAAGAACTTCCTGTGATAGAATATAAATATGAAAATCCTTTTGAGGAGTTTTTTGGGCCTTTCTTTGAAATTCCTGTGCCAGAACAAAAAAGAACAGAGAAAAAAGAAGTTGGAGGTGGAAGCGGATTTGTTATTTCTGAAGACGGTTTAATTCTTACCAACAAACATGTGGTATTGGATGGCGGAGCAGAATACACAGCGGTTTTTAATAACGGCAACACTTATGATGTTGAAGTTTTAGCAAAAGATCCTTTTGAAGATATAGCCATATTAAGAATTAAACAAAAAGAAGGCGAAAATAAAAAATTTAAACCTTTGAAACTTGGAGATTCAGACGAGATAAAGGTTGGTCAGTTTGTTGTAGCAATAGGAAATGCTTTGGGAGAATTCAGAAATACTGTTTCTTTTGGAGTTGTTTCTGGCTTGTCAAGAAAAATTGTAGCAGGTGGTGGTGGTTTTACAGAAGAACTTTCTAACGTTATCCAAACAGACGCTGCAATAAATAGAGGAAATTCAGGAGGCCCCTTGTTAAATCTTAAAGGTGAGGTTATCGGAATAAATACTGCTGTTGCCGAAAACGCTCAAAATATTGGATTTGCAATACCCATAAATTTAGCAAAGAAGGATATTGAGCAGGTTGTTAAAACAGGAAAAATAACTTATCCTTTCATAGGTATTTATTACACAATAATTAACGATACTTTAAAAGAAGAATATGGTTTACCCGTAAATTATGGTGCTTGGGTTGGTCATAATGAACTTGGTGTCCCTACAAAAGAAGCGATTGTAAAAGGATCACCAGCGGAAAAAGCAGGTCTTAAAAGGAATGATATTATTTTAGAAATTAACGGCGAAAAGATAACAGAAGATAATAATTTAGGAAAAATTTTAAGAAAGCATAACCCCGGGGATGTTGTTAGATTAAAAGTTTTAAGAGAAGGCAAAGAGATTATAATGGATTTGGAATTAGGTGAGAGAAAAGAGTGGTAAAAACATTGACATTTTTTCAGGTTTATATATAATGGGAAAATATTAGCAATTTAAGAATTATCAGATTAGTAGGTTTTCAGAAAAGGTCGAAAAAGGTCGAAATTAAAAGTAATTTAAGAAAATTAAAAATATGGTAGATTATAAAGAGTTTCTTGAGTACATTATAAAAGGTATTGTTAACAATCCTGATAAAGTTGAAATAGAAAAGACTGTTGACGAAATGGGGGTGTTGTTAACAGTAAAGGCTCATCCTTCTGATGTTGGGTTGATAATAGGAAAGAAAGGTTCTGTTGCTCAGGCGATAAGAGCCTTAACAAGGATTGTTGGTTTGAAAAATAAAGCAAGAGTGAACATCAAAATAGAACAACCAAATCAATAAAATTAGGATTTTTTAAAACAAAAGCCCGCGAGGTACCTCGCGGGCTTTTGTTTTAAGATTAAGATTGGCCATCTTTTATCTAATAATATTGATAAAAAAAATACAAATAATTAAAAATCGAAAGTTTTTTATGAAATATCAAAATCCTAATTTTATTAATTAACTTGACAAAAATTTTTACTTTCCATATCTTTATACTTGATATTAAAGGTCGAATTAAAATTTAATATTATTTTTTAAAAAAAATGGTATTAGAATTTTACAACCAAGATGATGAATTTGAAGATGATGATTATGAAGAAGATGCCAATGAAGAAGATGAGGAAGAAGAGAATTATTAAATAAGTTGCGGGATAACCGCCCTTTTCAAAAGGGCGGTTTTGTTTTATAAGGGTTGAATGCACAGGAAAAAAGATAAAAAATTTTATATCAAAACAAGAAATGGTGAGGCTATTATTTTATATAATATTGAAAATGGCAAAATTAACGCTTATCATACTTTTGTTCCAGAATCTGAAATGGGCAAGGGTTTGGTTTCAAAATTTGCAGTTGTTTTTTAACTGGTTAGAAAAATAAAAATTAAAGGCTTTTGTAACTTATCCATTTTTAATAGATTTTGTTAAAAAACACAAAGAATATAAAAAATTTGTAATTAATAAAAATTTATGAATACAATAAATTTAGATGACTTTTCGAAATTAGATTTAAGAGTTGGCAAGATATTAGAGGCAGAGAAAATAGAGAATTCAGAAAAATTAGTTAAACTTCAAGTTTCTTTAGGAGATGAGGAAAGGCAAATAATTGCTGGAATAGGTAAGAGTTATTTACCAGAAGAACTTGTCGGAAGGCTTGTTGTTGTTTTGGCCAATTTAGAACCTAAAAAATTAATGGGTTATGAAAGCCAAGGAATGATTTTGGCAGCATCTGATGAAACAGGTTTGCCAAGTTTATTAACAGTTGATAAACAAATTTCTCCTGGCAGCAAAATAAAATGAAACACCATATATTTATAATATCTGGTTTCACCTTAATTATTTATCCTATATTTTTCCTGCTTTTTAATTTAGAAAATATTTTTCCAGAAAAATTTGATCATAAAAAAACTGAAAAATTAGATTACCTTTCTAAAAAAACAAAAAAGGCACCTGATGGTATTGACTATAATTTAAACTATTTTTTGAAAGATTATTTGCAGCCAAAAAAAAGTTCATATAATACCAATTTGTTTTTGGCTTCTGTTGGCATTGTGCCCGCAAAAGTTCAAAAACCTGAGTTTGTTAAAGGTGTTTATTTAACAAGTTATCTCGCCGCCAATAGAAATGTTGTTGCCAATGTAATAAATTCTGCTAAATCCGGGAAAATTAACGCTGTTGTGATAGACGTGAAAGACCATACAGGATATCTAAGTTATAATAGCAATCTTCCAATAGTTGAAGAATATAAAACAGAGTATGTGATTATTCCTGATATAAAAGGATTGGTAGATTTACTTCACAAAAATAATATTTATGTCATTGCGAGAATGCCTGTTTTTCAAGATTATGCTTTATCTTTAGCAAGACCTGATTTGGCTTTGCACGATGAAAACGCTTTGAGTTTGTATAAACCCTTTCAGAATTATTATTCAGTTTTTACTTTATGGAAAGATAGAAAAGGTTTGCATTGGCTTGACCCTTCCTCAAAAGAAGTTTGGGAGTATAATCTTCAAATAGCGCAGGAACTAACGCAAATTGGTTTTGATGAAATTAATTTTGATTATATAAGATTTCCCTCGGACGGAGATCTTGAAAAACTCCATTTTCCTGTGTGGGATTATAAAAAGAAAAAAGAAGAAGTAGTAAGGGAGTTTTTTCAGTTTTTGAATGGTAATTTAAGAGGAAAAATTTATATTTCAGCAGATTTATTCGGCCTTACTACTGTTTCTTATGATGATATGGGTATAGGGCAGGTTATAGAGTACGGATTTGAAAATTTTGATTTTGTTTGCCCGATGATATATCCGTCACACTATGCCAAAAACTTTATGGGATTCGAAAACCCGGCAGAACATCCTTATGAAGTTGTTAAAAACTCAATGGATAGTGCTTTTCAAAGATTAAAAAATGGTAACTATGAAAGCAAATTAAGACCATGGCTTCAAGATTTTAATTTGTGTGCTGTTTATGATAAAAACCTGGTGCAAGATGAGATAAGGGCTGTTTTAGATTCTGCAAAAGGCAGAGAAGATTTATTGGACGGCTGGCTTTTGTGGGACCCATCAGGCTATTATAGTATTTAAAAAATTAAAAATTTTTTTGAATTTGGCATTTTATTTTTTTATAATAAACATATGGAGACAAAAAAACTTATTTTAATAATATCAATAATTGTTGTTCTTTTGGGAGTTGTATTATTTTTAAGGAGCAGTTTTATAATTAAAAAAGAAGGAAAAACTACCAATTTACAATTAATATCAAAAAATATGATAATAGAGAGCCCTGCTTTTAAAAACAATGAAAGAATACCTCAAAAATACACTTGTGACGGAAAAGATATAAATCCTCCTTTAATAATATCTGGCATTCCAGAAAATGCTAAAAGTTTAGCTTTAATAGTTGATGATCCAGATGCTCCAATGAAAGTTTGGGTTCACTGGCTTTTGTGGAATATTCCTGCCTCTATTTCTGAGATAAAAGAGAATTCTGTTCCAGAGGAAGCGGTTTTAGGTATGAATGATTTTGGTAGATTGGAGTGGGGAGGACCCTGTCCACCGAGCGGAACTCACAGATATTTCTTTAAGGTTTATGCTTTAGATACAAATCTTGATTTGCCAGAAGGTTCAAGAAAAGAAGATTTAGAAAAAGCAATGGAAGGTCATATTTTAGATTTTGCCCAATTAATAGGTTTGTACTCAAGAAAAAATTAATGGTTTTATAAAATTAAAGATTTGTTTTCGTTCCACAGAAAAAGAACAAGCTTTCCTTCTATTTGAGCCCAGCCGTTAATTGTTCCATCAGGGTTTACTGCCATATCGTGCACTTGCTCTATTTCTTTATCTTGCACTTTGTTTATTATTTTACTGTCAACAAATAAAGTTCTTTTATTTTCTATTTTTGCAATGCCAGCGTAATCTTCATAAGGGTGTTTTTCTAAGTATTCTATTTCTTCTATTTTTTTACCTTGAATATCTTCTATTATTCTTGTGTCATAGAACATAACCCATTTTCCGTCTACAAAAATTCTTCCTATAAGAACACCATCTTTTGTTTTGTGAATATCTTTTACATTCTTTATGTCTTTGTTTAAAAGTTTTTCTAATTTTTCTATGTGTTGTATGATTTCACCTTTTTTATATTCTGGTTTTTTGAAGATTAGAGAAAACATATTTTTAATAATTTACTTTTAATAATTTAATTTTAATTTTTCTACGAAATAAAATCAATACTTGTTCGTTATTTTTAAAAATTCCTGCGCTTCGTTTAATATTTTAGTTGCATTTTTTCTAAAAATTCCAATTCTCATTAAATCGTTTTCTGTGGCGCTAGTAAGATCTTTAATGAGTATTATGTTGTTTTGGAACAATAAATTTTTTGTCGTGTTGTTAATAGAGGGCAGTGCTGTTATAGGGTATAAAGATTTTTCTTCTATTAGTTTTTCCAGGCTTTCTTTTTTAGGATATTTCCAGCCGGTTAATTTAATATTTCTGCATCTTGCAAATAAAATTGTATTGTAGGTAAACTTAGTGTTGGTTATAAGCCAGGCTATGTGTTGCGCCATATCTTTATTTTCTCTTCTTTTTTCTTCTATATCCAAAAGTCTTGCATAAAGATACATTACAACTTTTACATCAGATTTTATTCCTCTTTGATTGTGATACTTGTTTTCTATTATGTAGTGAACGCCATCTTTTATTGCTAAAATATCAATTTCATGATCTACACATTTTCCCTTCATAATTTGATTTACTTTTGTTATGTAGCCATACTCATTTAAAATTCTCGCTGTGTATTTTTCAAAAACCCTTCCCTCTGGCCCTAAATCCATTATTGCTTTTTTAAGCGAGTATTTTACAGCACAAACTAGGTTGTTTTTGCACAAGAACTTGTGAACAGTTTTATGAATTGTTTGAGTGTCAGTTCTTTCAGGAAGGTGTTTTATGATATCTTTGCATATTACTTGAGCGTCTTTTCTTGCAACACCTGCTTTTATTAATGATTTACACAATTTTTCTTTGTTGAATTTTTCTAAAGTTTTGTCTGATTTTACAACTTCTTTTATTGTCATATAATTAAATTAACCAATTTTATTTTATCATTTTTTAAAAAATGAATTAAATTTATGAAAAAAATTGTAAAGCGTCTTTATTTATTAGAAGAAAAAAGACAGCAAGAAACATTGCAAATGATTCCGAGCGAAAATCATGCAAGCAAGGCTGTTAGAGAATGTTGTGCATCTTTTTTTATGAATAAATACTCAGAAGGCTATCCTTTTAAAAGATATTATCAGGGCAATAAATATGTAGATGAACTTGAATCGCTTGTTATAGAAAAAATCAAAAAAATATTCAAAGTAGAACACGCAAATGTTCAGCCTTATTCTGGCTCCCCGGCGAATTCTGCTGTTTTGTTTGGATTGTTAAATTATGGAGATAAGATAATGGGGTTAAAGTTGTCAGCAGGCGGTCATCTCACACACGGCCATTCAAACATAACTTTTTCTGGAAGATTTTTCAAGTCAGTTCAGTTTGACGTGAACGAGAGAGGTTTTATAGATTACGACGAAGTTGAAAGATTGGCCCTAAAAGAAAAACCAAAACTTTTAATAATAGGAACAACTTCTTATCCAATGAAATTGGATTGGGAGAGGTTTGGGAAAATAGCAGATAAAATAAAAGCATACTTTGTTGCCGATATTGCTCATGTGGCGGGGTTGGTAACAGGTGGTGCTTATCCTTCGCCAGTACCCTTTTGCCATATAGTTACAACAACTACTCACAAAACATTGCGTGGTCCAAGAGGGGCAATAATAATGATAACTAAAAAGGGGTTAGAAAAAGATAAAGAATTAAAGGAAAAAATTGATAGGGCGGTTTTTCCGGGGTTGCAAGGCGGCCCCCACAACAACACAACTTTAGCAATCTTACAATGTCTTTGCGAGGCAGAAACAAAAGAGTTTAAAAAATACGCAAAACAAGTTGTAAAAAACAGCAAAGTTTTAGCGCAAGAATTTAAGAAAGCAGGTTTGAAACTTGTTTGTAATGGAACAGAAAGCCATTTAATAGTTATCGATTTAAGGCCACTGAATGTATTGGGTAATGTTGCAGCAATTGCTTTAGAAAGAGCAGGTATAATAGTTAATAGCAATTCAGTGCCGCATGATCCAATGCCGCCTTTTTATCCTTCTGGGATTCGCCTTGGAACACCAGCCTTAACCACAAGAGGAATGAAAGAAAAAGAAATGAAAATTATAGCAGGTTATATAGTTGAAGTTTTAGAGGCAATAAAACATATGCAAACGCCGAGCAAAAAAGAAGAAATAAAAAATTACTTGTCAAAGTATAAAAAAGAAATAGAAAAAAACAAAAAACTTTTAGAGATTGCCAAAAAAGTTAAAAAACTTGCGTTAAAGTTTCCGATAAAATAAAATAATAGAAACGTTCGAAATTATGGAAAAAAAGATACAACTATCACCTTCGTCAATAAATTTATTTTTGGAGTGTCCTGCTTGTTTTTGGCTTGAAAAGAAAATGGGCATAAGAAGGCCGCCTCCTTATCCTTATACTTTAAACTCTGCAATTGACCAACTATTAAAAGCAGAATTCGACGAATGCAGGATTCAAAACAAAATACCTGAAATTATTCAAGAAAAAGGAATAAAAGCTCATCTTTTTCCAAACCAACAACTTATTTCTCAATGGAGAAGTAACTTTTCGGGATTAAGATATTATGATGAGAAATTAGATGCTGTTTTATTCGGAGCAGTTGACGATATTTTAGAGTTTGAAGATGGTAGTTTGTCGCCTCTGGATTGCAAGTCAACAGGAGGTAATGTTGCCAATGTTTACGATAGATTTCAAATACAAATGGATATATACTCTTACTTGCTCGAAAGGAATGGATTTAAAACTAACGGCAAGGCATACCTTGCTTTTTACATAGTTGATAAGTCAGATGGTTTTGGCGATGCAAAATTATCTTTCAAAAAAGAACTCCACGAAATAGAAACTAAAACAGATGACGTTCCGGATATTTTTTCTGATGCCATAAAAGTTTGCCGACAAAACAGCATTCCTAATCATAGTCCTGAGTGTGAGTTTGGCAAGTGGTACAAAAAAGTAAAAATAATAAGTTTATGATTTACAAGGTTTTATATGATCTAGTTTTTATTATGGCTGTTGTGAATGTTATAATGGTTTTGCTATTGGCTTTGTCTTGCAGGTGTATAGTTGGGAAAAAAATATACGAGTTGTTGAAAAAGATAAGTTTTTATAATAAAATATATCAATATCATTGTTTATATTGGAAAATATTTTTTATTTCAGTTATGATACATGGTTTTATCGCGATTATTTTATATAGAACTATATAGTTAAAAAATTAAATTATAATTAATTTAATTATAATTAAAATATAAAATTATGGAGTTAGCACCTTTTTTAGCATCAAATCTTTTCTTATTTTATTATATTGGTTCTGCAACAGGAGTTGTCGCTGTTATTTGGTTGTTGAAATTTCAAAGAATGATGGGTGGAGTTACAAAAAAAGCGTTTTTATTAATAGATATTGGTATAACCTTAAATGTTATAGGCCTTTTAATTTTAGTATTAGAAGTAGGAGAAAAAATCCCTCCTATTGCTGTTTTGCATGATTTTCTTATGTTTTTGGGTATGATATTTTTCTTAATTGCTGCTAAAACTTTAATTTCTCTTATAAAAATAAACAAGCAATAAAAAGTTCTTAATTCTCAATGGAGATAAATAAAAATTGATTCTTATATGAAGAAAAAGATTGTATATTTAGATTATGCTTCTACAACTCCTCTAGACAAAGGTGTTTTTTTGGCGATGAAAAAATATTTTTCTGATGAATTTGGCAATTCAATGTCGGTACATACTTTTGGCAGAAATGCAAGTGTTGCTATAGAGGAAAGTAGATATAAAATAGCGAGTTTTTTGAATTGTCGTCCAAATGAAATAATTTTTACAGGTTCTGCAACAGAATCTAATAATTTTGCAATAAAGGGCGCAGCCCTTGCTTATAAAGATAAGGGCAATCACATTTTAATATCTTCTTTGGAGCACCCATCTGTTTACGAAAGCGCGTTTTTTTTAAAAAAACTTGGTTTTGAAGTAGAAGTTGTAAAATCAACTCTAGATGGCATTGTTGACATGGATGATTTAAAAAGAAAAATAAAAAAACAAACAATTTTAGTTTCTGTTATTTTTGTAAACAACGAAATAGGAACAATCCAACCAATAAAAGAAATAGGGCAAATGTGCAAAAGCAACGGAATAATTTTCCATACAGACGCAGTTCAGGCTTTTGGAAAAATAAAAATAGATGTGAAAGATTTGAATATAGATCTATTGACAGCATCGTCACATAAAATTTATGGTCCCAAAGGTTGTGCTTTGCTTTACAAAAAAGAAGGCGTGAAATTAGAACCTTTGTTACACGGAGGGGGGCAGGAGAATGGTTTGCGCTCTTCTACTGCAAACACGCCTGCTATTGTTGGTTTTGCAAAGGCAGTTGAGATATGTGAAAGAAGAATGGAAAAAGATAAAAAATACATAGGCAAACTAAGAGATCTTTTAGAAGAAAATATATTAAAAAAAATTAAAGATACTCAAATAAACGGCGCAAGAAATAAGAGAATATACAACATTTCAAATATTTTATTCAAAGGTATAGATGGTGAAACTTTAATGATAGGGTTAGATATGAAAGGCATTTGTGTTTCAACAGGTTCTGCTTGTTCTGTTACAAAACTGGAGCCAAGCAAAACACTTCTTTCAATTGGCCTTAACAAAAGAGACGCTTTGAGTTCAATAAGGTTTAGTTTGGGTAGAGAAAACACTAAAAGCGATATAACAAAAGTTTTAAAAACATTAGAAAAATTGACTTATAATTTAAGAGGGCGTAGAATTTAATATAACTTAACTTATGGAATTATCTACTTTAATAATATATATAGGGTTTATTTCTGGAACAATTGGAGGAATTTTTATCGTTCATTTATTTTCAAAGTTTGCGCAAAAAGTTGGCGGGAAAACAAACAAAGCTTTTACTTATATAAAAATTGGAGTAATACTAAATTTTTTAGGATGGTTTTTCCAAGTTCCTGAAATTGACGATTACTTACATTTATCTGAAATTCATGATATTTTAATGTTTTTGCAAACAGTACCTTTTTTAATGGCTTCAAAAGAACTTGTGAACTTAGTTTCAACAAAAATTAACAAATGATTATGCAACCATCTGAAAGTCAAATAGTTATAATTTTAAAACAAATAAATAGTTTTGTCGATCAATACGAGAATTATATGTATTATGTGGGTTTAGTCCTTTCTGTTATTGCTATTGTATGGTTTTTAAAATTTAACAAAACGCTTCTTCAAGGAAAAGTGAAAAACAATTTTTATTATATTACCTTAGGAATATTTTTTAACGCTATTGGT
>BEIK01000002.1 GCA_002923395.1 bacterium HR34
CAATCAAAATTCAGACCAATTCTTCACAGCTCTTGTTAACACCCTTTCCAGAGCTCTCGCTCACCTTACAGGAACAATACAAGCAGGAGGTGAATGGGTGTTTAGTAAGTTGAAGGTGCAAAAGGCTGAAATATCAGAAATACAAAGAGTACAAAGGTTAGAGTTTATTGATTCTTCTACAGGCCAATTATGGTGCACATGGATAGAAAACGGCGAATGGAAGAAAGTTCAAGGTAGCTGTGATCCAAATGAGAACCTGTTAGCACCACAAAACAACAACACCAGCAACAACCAAAATGATGACCAAGGAAGTGGTAATGTGCAGGATCAACAGAGTAACAACACCCAGAACAACAGTGGACAAACTCAAGATGATAACGGACAAGACAACGACCAACAAGAAAGCAATACACAAAACAACAGCGGGCAAAATAATGGAAGTGATAATCAACAAAACAACAACGAACAAAACCAAGAAAATAGCAACACACAGGAAAATGAAGATAACGAAACACAAGACACTGACACACAAAACCAAGAAGATGATAACACCCAACAAGAAAACACCACACAAACAGAAGAAGAGAACAACACAACAACAGACAACCAACAAACAGGAGCTTCAGAAAACCAACAAAACACTGAAAACCAAGACACAACCCAAAATAATCAACAAACAGACAACACCCAACAACAAGACAACACAAATCAAAGCAATCCATAAACCACCACCCAACAAGAGGGCACATCCAACACATCTTTTGCATACACCACCTCTCAACAATAAAAATAACCTAACAGATGATACACCTTAGTTACTCTAAGAATAGCTGAGCCAAGGGAGACCTCGGAAAAAGAAGGTCAAGGGCAGACCTCGGCCAAACTTGGCCGAGGTCTGCCCTTGACCAAACTATACCGAGGTCTGACCTCGGTACACTGGCTTCGGTACAAGATTCTAACCTTTTTAAATTCATACCTTCTTATCTGCTTGTTGTATATTTGAACTCTTTTTTGTTTGAGGTATATTTATATATTATGTTAAAGGATGTAATAAAGAAAAAAATAGAAAATACTATTAAAAAACTCTCTTTGCCAGAGGTTGTTTTTAATATTGAGAAGCCTGAAATTGAAAAGTTTGGTGATTACTCTTCGAATGTTTGTTTTTTGCTTGTAAAAGAATTAAAAAAGAACCCTTCAGAAATTGCACAACTTTTTATAAAAGAACTTTCCAAAGACAAGTATTTTGAAAAAGTAGAAGTTGCAAATAATGGTTTCTTAAACTTTTTTTTCAAAAAAGATTTCATAGAGAAAGAATTGCAAAAATTTTCTGCCTCAAAAATCCAACCAAACAAAAGAATTAAAAAACTTAAAATAAACATAGAATTTATTTCTGCCAATCCAACAGGTCTACCTCATATTGGTAATGGTAGGGCAGGATTTTTTGGAGATGTTTTGGCAAATATTTTTGAGTTTTTAGGAGCAAAAGTGCAAAGAGAATATTATATAAACGATGCAAAAGTCAGCAAACAAATAAAAGAACTTGGCAAAACAGCAGTTGGAGAGGGAACGTCTTATCTTACAGATTATTTAAAAAAGAAAATAGAAGCCATTAAAAGCAAAATAGAAAGGCTAAAAGAAAGAATTAGAGACGATAAAGAAAAGCTATACTCAGAAGCAGGGTTTTTACTGGCAAAAGAAGTTATGAAAGACATTAAAAAATTTGTAACAAAGGATTTAAAAATAAAATTTGATGTTTGGAGAAGCGAACAGGAATTATTTGATAAATCTTATATTAAAAAAATACTCAACTTTTTAAATAAAAAAGGTCTTACTTATGAGAAAGACGGCGCTTTGTGGATTAAAACAAGCGATTTTGGAGATTCCCAAGATTGGGTTTTAGTAAGAAGTACAGGAGAGCCTTCTTATTTACTATCTGATATTGCTTATCATAAATTTGTAAAATTTAAGTTTAACAAAGTGATAGAGTTTTTTGGCGCTGATCATCAGGCGCATAAAAAGAGAATGGAAGTAATAGCAAAAATGTTGGGTTTTAAGGGAGATTTGAATATTTTAATAACGCAGTTGGTAAACTTGAAAGAAGGTAAAATGTCAAAAAGAGAAGGAAGGGTTATTTATTTGAAAGATTTAATTGATGAAGTCGGCTTGGATAGCGCCAGATTTTTTTATTTACAAAAAAGTATAGATTCTCAAATGGTTTTTGATATGGAATTGGCAAAAGAAAGATCTCAAAAAAGCCCGGTTTATTATTGTCAGTACGCTTTAGTTAGATGCAAAAGTATTTTAAGGAAAAATAAAAAGAAAAATGTAAAAGTGAAAAAAATAATTTTGAAAGATCACGAAGAAATTTTATTGGCAAAAGAAGTTTTGAGGTTTCCAGAAGTTTTACATAATATCGCCAACAATTTACAAGTTCATCTTTTAATAAACTATACGATTTCGCTTGCAGATAAGTTTCACAATTTTTATCATAGTTGCAATGTTTTGACAGCCGAAAAAGAGTTAAAGGAGAGCCGATTGCTTTTAGTGAAAAAAGTTGCCGAGACATTTGAGGTAATTTTTGATATATTAGGAATATCAAAACCGTCTAAAATGTAAAAAAATGTTTACCAACGAAATAGAACTTCAAATTTTAAAATTTTGGAAAGATAAGGATATTTTTAAAAAAAGTCTGCGAAAAAATAAAGGCAGGAAAAATTTTGTTTTTTATGAAGGTCCGCCAACAGCAAACGGAAAGCCCGGAATACATCATATTTTAGCGAGAAGTTTTAAGGATGTTATTTGCCGATTCAAAACAATGAAAGGTTTTTATGTTTTGAGAAGAGGCGGTTGGGATACCCATGGATTACCAGTAGAACTCGAAGTTGAAAAGAAACTTGGCTTGGAAAATAAAAGAGATATAGAAAGGTTTGGAATTAAAAAATTTAATGAGATGTGTAGGCAGTCTGTTTGGGAATATAAAACAGAGTGGGAAAAACTTACAGAGAGAATGGCTTACTGGATTGATTTGGAGAACGCTTACATAACTTATGATCCGAATTACATTGAAAGCGTTTGGTATATTTTAAGTTTTCTTTACAAAAAAGGGTATTTGCAAAAAGGTTATAAAGTTTTGCCATATTGCCCGAGATGCGGCACGCCCTTGTCTTCTCATGAGGTTGCGCTTGGTTATAAAAAGGTAAAGGATAAATCAATTTATGTGAAGTTTGAAATTAAAGATAAAGAGTTTGCTAAAAAATTAGGTTTTCAAGAAGAAAAAATTTACTTAATTATTTGGACAACCACTCCGTGGACCTTGCCGGCAAACGTGCTGGTCGCCGGAAATAAAAATATAAAATACGTTGCCGTAAAAGTTGGCAACGAAGTTTATATTTTAAGCAAAAAAGCAAAAGATAGCATTTTTCCAGATATTAGCGACGAGAAAGAGATTGATTCAAAAAATTTATATAACTTAGAGTACAAACCTCCTTATAATGTTTTGGAAAGTTTTAATGTTAAACCAAAAAGATCACATTATGTTGTTTTTGCTGATTATGTAAGCGATGAGGATGGTTCTGGTTTTGTGCACATAGCGCCGGCATTTGGGCAGGAAGATATGGATGTGGTTGAAAAAGAAAACAAAAAAAATAAAGTTAATTTGCCTGTTTTAATTACGCTTGAAGACGATGGTGCTTTCAAGAAAATAAAAGGGTTAGAATTTATTGAGGGAAAATTTGTAAAAGAAGCAGATCCCTTAATTGTGCAGGATTTACAAAACAAAAAACTTTTATTGAAAGAACAGGTGATAGAGCATGAGTACCCTTTTTGTTGGAGGTGCAAAAGCCCTTTGCTGTATTTTGCTAGAGATTCTTGGTTTGTAAAGACAACTTTAATAAAAGATAAAATAATAAAAAACAACAAAACCATAAGTTGGGTACCAACTCACTTGAAGGAAGGGAGATTTGGAGAGTGGCTAAAAGATCTTAAAGATTGGGCTATCTCAAGAGAAAGATATTGGGGTACTCCTTTACCAATATGGATATGCGAAAAATGCGGCAATCAAAAGGTTTTATCAAGTAAAAGTGATATTGAAAAACAAAAATTTACAACGAATACCTTTTATATTTTAAGGCATGGCCAGTCCCTTAGAAATGTTTATAATTTTGTTTCATGCTGGCCGGAAGTAAGAAAATCTCCTTTAACAAAAGAGGGTATAGCGCAGGCTAAAGAAGCAGGAAAAAAATTAAAAGGGAAAATTGATATTATTTTCACCTCTGATTTAGAAAGGACAATGCAAACTGCTCAAATAGTTGCTGAAGAAACAGGCTGCAAAGTTTTGCTGGCGAAAGAATTAAGAGAGGTAAATGAGGGCATATTTAACGGCAAAAAAACAATAGAAGTTTTTAGGTATTTTACCAAAAAATACGGTAAAGAATTGTCAAAAGAAGAATATTATCTAATGAGGTTTAGAGAAAAGGTACCAGGAGGTGAGAGTTTGTCAGAGTTACAAAAAAGAGTTTTAAGTTTTATAAAGCGCATAAACAAAAAATATAAAAACAAAAGAATACTTCTTGTTTCTCATGAGTTGCCTTTAACAATTTTGGAATGTTCAATGAAGGGAATGAGTCCTATTGAAATAATTAAATTTAGAGAAAAGAAAATGATAAAAACAGCCGAAGTTAGAAAAATAGATTTTAAGATACTTCCATATAATGATAATTCTGAAATTGATTTTCACCGTCCGTATATAGATGAGGTTGAGTTTTTGTGTGATAATTGTTCTTCTTTAATGAAAAGAGTTCCTGATGTTTTGGATTGTTGGTTTGATAGCGGTTCTATGCCATTCGCTCAGTGGCACTACCCTTTTGAAAATAAAGATTTAATAGACAAAAGAAAACAGTTCCCAGCAGATTATATTTCAGAGGCGATAGATCAAACAAGAGGATGGTTTTATACTCTTTTGGCTGTGTCAACATTTTTGAAAGGCGTGGCTCCTTACAAAAATGTTGTTTCTTTGGGGCACGTTTTAGATGAGAAGGGAGAAAAAATGTCAAAATCAAAAGGTAATGTTGTTGATCCTTGGCAAATGGCTCAAAAATATACAATTGATTCTGTTAGGTGGTATTTTTTTACAGTTAATCAGCCGGGAGAACCAAAACTTTTTTCGGAAAAAGCATTGGAGGCGGTTTACAAAAAATTTATTTTAACAACTTTTAATGTAATTAATTTTTTAAAGCTTTACTCAAACGAAAAAGTAAAAATTCAAACTAATTTTTCTAAAAATAACAACATTCTTGATAAATGGATTTTATCGAAAATTAATTCTTTAACTTTTGAGGTTACAAAAGATTTGGAAAGTTATAAAATAGTCGATGCTGCAAGAAAAATAGAAAATTTTGTTGTGGACGATTTATCTCAATGGTATGTTAGAAGATCTCGCGACAGATTTAGGGAAAGCGGAAGTGACTTTAATACTGCTTTTTCTGTTTTATTTTTGGTTTTAAAGAAGTTATCTATTGTTATGGCGCCTTTCGTTCCGTTTTTAGGAGAATATGTTTATCAACAGTTAAAAAATATAAACGAAAAAGGTTTTAAAGAAAGTGTGCACTTGGAAAATTACTTTAAGCCGAATAGGAAACTCATAAACAAAAAACTTGAGTTGAATATGGAGAAAATAAGAGAATTGGTAAATGTTGGTTTGAATTTAAGACAAAAAGCAAAAATAAAAGTAAGGCAACCACTTTTGGAAATTTATTTACACGAGTCATTGAGGAAAATCGTAGACAAAGATATGCAAGAAATTCTGAAAGGAGAACTTAATGTTAAGAGGATAGTGTTTTTTAAAGATAGAAATGAGATCAAAAAAGATAAAGTTACCGAGAGCGACGAGAATAAAGATATTCTATTGAATATTGAAATAACACCTGAGCTTCAAAATGAAGGCGAGATTAGGGAGTTTGTTAGGAATATTCAGAATATAAGAAAGAAAATGGCTTTGATTCCAAAGGACTTAATAATAATTGAAGTTTCTGGAGACGAAAAGAGCAAAGAGTTTATAGAAATGAACAAAGAGGTTTTGAAGGAAGTTTTGAAGGCAAAGGATTTAGTGTTTTATGACAATTTAACAGGAAAATATGATACAATATCAATTGGAGATAAAAAGTTTAATATTAAAATTAAATTAGTATAAAATATGCCATTACAAAATTGGTCAACACCTTTAAAATTATATCATTTGAAAAAAATTATAGAAGAGGCAAAAAGCAAATTTGTTATATCGTATGGAGATAAAAAAAAGTTTATTAACTTTATAGAAGATAAAATAAAAAGTAAGGGTAAAAATTATTTGAGTGAAGATATTGTAAAAGATTTGAGGGATGATATAAGAGATTGGGAGGAGAATAAAAAAACATATAATAAATATTTAAAATTTTTTGATGAGTTGTTAAGTAAGTTGTAGTGGTTATGTATTTCACTTATAAAACAAAAGCTTTTATATTGCATCAAGAAGATTCTGGAGAAGCAGATAGAATTTTAAGTTTGTATACAAAAGATTATGGTTTAATTGAAGTTGTTGCTAAAGGAGAGAGAAAATTAACATCGAAATTAAGAGCGTTTTTGCAGCCTTTTTCTTTGTGTGATGTTGAATTTGTGCAAGGAAAAAACGCAAAAACTGTAATTGACTCTCAGGTTATAGAAGATTTTTATTTTGTGAAAAAAAATTTGCAAAAACTTGTTTGCGCCACAAATATATCGAATATTATATTAAAAACAATAACAGATTCACAAAAAGATGATAATGTTTGGTCTTTGATTTTGATTGCTTTTAGTTTATTAGATAAAATAAACAGCGAAACCGATATAAAAATTCTTTATTATTTTTTCGTTATTAAATTTTTGTCTTTAACAGGTTATCACATAGATATTTTTAAGTGTTCTGTTTGCGGAGGAAAATTATCAAAAGAATGTTATCTTTCTTTTTTTGACAAAAATGTTGTTTGCTTTAATTGTAGAAAGTCGTCAAAAGATAATGTTAAAATAGATTTTGAAACAATGATAGTGTTAAAATATATTTTAAGATCTCAAATTCAAGCGCTTTTAGGATTGCCCTTAAATGAAAATCATTTTAAAAAATTAGATTTAATATCAAAGCAATACATTGAAATATGAAACTTAAAAAACTTATTTTAAAAATTTTTATAATTGGTATAGTTGGGGTAATTGGTTTTGCTTTTTATATTTTACAAACCCAAACATTTTCAAAAGATGAAGTTTTTCTTGAAATTTTAGCGCCAGAAAAAGTTGAGGCAGGAGACCAGATAAATTTTATAGTCAAAATTGAAAACAAAGGAACTACAAGGTTGGATGATGCTTTTTTAACATTTTTATATCCTGAAAATTCTATAGTTGAGGGCAATGAATTTCTTAGAGAAACAATTAATTTGGATAGTTTATACCCTGGAGAAGAAAAATCTTTTAAGTTTGCAGCAAGGATATTCGGTAAGGAAAATGATTTTAAAGAAGCAAAAGCCATATTAAGATACAAGCCCAAAAATTTAAACTCAGAATTCGAGTCGTCTACATCACACTTGTTGCAAATAGAAAGAGTGCCTATAAATCTGAGTATAAATATGCCATCTGTCATAGAGCCTCCTGCAAAAATTAAATTAAATATAGATTATTTATCTAACATAGACCTTCCATTAGAAGATGTAACAATATTTTTGGAGTATCCTTCTGGTTTTGAATTTTTATCTTCTGAGCCTTCTTCAATAGAAATAAATCAATGGGACATACCAAAATTGGAAGACAGTGAAGGGGATAGAATTATTGTTGAAGGAAATATCTCAGGAGATATAGGCGAGGAGAAGGAATTTAAAGCAAAAATTGGAATTTGGAGAAATGGCCAGTTTGTTGTTTTAAAAGAGGCAGTTAAAAAAATAGTTTTAGAAAAGGTTGATTTAATTATTTCTCAAACAGTTAACGGCCAAGAAAATTATATTGCTGAGCCAGGAGAACTTTTACACTATGTTATAAAATTTAAAAATATAGGAGAGAAAGATTTGTCTAATCTGTTTATGGTCGTTAATTTAGATACCCAAACACTTGATTTATCCACTCTTAAAGTTATAAACGGAAAATACAACAGCAAAGACAACTTTATTCTTTACGATAATTCCAGTTCTCCTTTGTTTTCTCTTTTGAAATCAGGGGAGGAAGGTGATGTTGAATTTTTTGTTAATGTAAAAGATATAAGTGATTTGAAACCCGCTAATGATGTTACAATTTCAAATTCTGTTTTCATTTCAAAAACTAGAGAAGAACTTCATACAAAAATAAGATCAAAACCTATATTTACTGCTAACTTTGCATATGAAGATGAGGTTTTCGGTAACACGGGCCCAAATCCTCCACAAGTTCAAAAAGACACTACCTATACTCTTACTTGGAATATTAAAAACAAAATAAACTCATTAAAAGATGTTAGAATAACAGCAACTTTACCAGAAATTGTTTCTGTAAATACAGATAAAGTTTTCCCAGAAGAGGAAAAGCAAAATTTTGTTTTAGATGAGAAAGAGAGAAAAATATCTTTTACAATAGAAGAAATATCTCCTAATGAAGAAAAATCTATTGCTTTTCAAGTAAAGGTTTTGCCGCAAAAAGAAGAAGACCTTTCTAACTTAACAATTTTGAAAGATATAAGATTGTCAGCTTTTGACGAATGGATACAAGATAACATAGAATACAAATTTGAAGATTTAACAATACCAATACAAAACAACAACAGCGGAGGTCAAAATAACAATAATAATTAAAAAATGATAAGCAACAATCAACAAAAAAATCTTTCAGAAATAATATCTCTTTGCAAGAGAAGGGGTTTTATTTTTCAATCCTGTGAAATATATGGAGGTTTGTCTGGTTTTTGGGATCTCGGGCCTCTTGGTTCTTTAATGAAAAATAATTTAAGAAAATTATGGCTTAAAAAATTTACAAGACAAACAGATAATGTTTTTTTAATTGAGGGAACTATTATAATGCACAAAAGAGTTTGGGAGGCGTCAGGTCATATCGAGAACTTTACAGATCCTTTAATGGAATGTAAAAAGTGTAATACAAGATTTAGAGCGGATCATTTAATGAATGGTAAATTTGTAGGGCAGGGTAAAGCAAAAGAGAAAGGGCAATGTGTTAATTGTGGTTCAAAAGAATTTACAGAGCCCCGTATGTTTAATTTGATGTTTAAAACATTTGTTGGTCCTGTTGAAAACGACGCTTCAATTGCTTATTTAAGACCAGAAACAGCACAATCAATGTTTACCAACTTTCAAAATGTTGTTAATTCAATGAGGGCAAAACTTCCTTTTGGTATAGCGCAGGCAGGGAAATGTTTTAGGAATGAAATAACAACAGGTGATTTTATTTTTCGTTCAAGAGAGTTTGAAATAGCAGAAATTGAGTTTTTTGTAAAACCAGGAGAAGATGAAAAGTGGTTTGATTTTTGGCTTGAAAAATGGGAGAAGTTCTTTTTAGAGATAGGCATTAAAAAAGAAAATCTAAGAAGATACGAACATCCAAAAGAAAGTTTGGCGCACTATTCAAAGAGAACAGTTGATTTAGAGTATAATTTTCCTTTTGGATGGTCAGAGTTGGCAGGTGTTGCCAACAGAACTGATTATGATTTAAGAAGACACAACGCATTTTCAGGAAAAGATTTAATGTATTTTGACGAAAAAGAAAACAGAAAGTATTTTCCTTATGTTATTGAGCCAACAATGGGTTTAGAGAGGGTTTTAATGACTTTAATAATTGATGCTTTTGAGGAAATTGAAGGCGGAAGAACAAAAACAACTCAGCCAACAAAAGAAAAAGAGTATTTATTAAAACTTAATAAAAATATAGCGCCAATAAAAGTTGCCATACTACCGCTTGTTAAAAACAATGAGGAAATTGTTAAAAAGAGCAGGGATGTGTTTGATATGCTAAAGTGTGATTTTTATTGCCAGTATGATGATGCAGGTTCAATTGGGAGAAGATACAGAAGGCAAGATGAGATAGGCACGCCATACTGCATCACAATAGATTTTGATACTCTAAAAGATGATACAGTTACAGTAAGAGACAGAGACACCATGGAGCAGGAGAGAATAAAAATAAAAGAACTTCCTGATTTTTTCAAAGAGCAATTTGAAGACATTTAATAAAAATTATGAACTCAATTCAAATAAAAAAATTTCAAAATGGTTTAACTCTTTTGTTAGTTCCTAAGAAAAACACATTATCTGCAACTGTTTCTGTTTTTGTAAAAACAGGCTCTGAATATGAGACAAAAGAATCGAACGGAATATCGCATTTTTTAGAACATATGCTTTTCAAAGGCACAAAAAAGAGAAGAACACCTCTTGATATTTTTACTTTCACAGATTCTATTGGCGCTAATTTTAACGCCGCAACATCAAACCAATATACATTTTATTATATTAAAACTCCTTACCATAACATAGAGCAGGCTTTTGATATAGTTTCAGATATTTATTTAAATTCCATTTTCCCCACTCAAGAAGTTGAAAAAGAGAGAAGTGTAATTATTGAAGAAATAAACACTTATTCTGACAACCCAATGATGAACATGCCCAACCTTTTTATAAATTGTTTGTATGGCGATCAGCCGGCTGGTTGGGATATTGCCGGCACAAAACAAACAGTATCAAATATAAAAAGAGAAGATATTATAAGTTATATGGAAAGTCAGTATAAAGCAAGGAATACAATAGTTGTTGTGGCTGGTAATGTTAATTCTCAAGAAGTTTTAAGGTTAGTAGAAAAATATTTTAAAAACATAAGAATAGGCGAGTCAAAAGAAAAAAACAAAGTCATTATAAAATATGATGGCCCAAAAGTTTTAATTAAAGAGAGCAACACAGACCAGGTTCATTTGGCTTTGGGAGGCAATGGTTTTAGTATGAAAGACAAAGAAAGATTTGCGCAAGATATTATAACAAGTATTTTAGGAGGTATGAGTAGCGCAAGATTGTTTTTGAAAATCAGGGAAGAAATGGGCGCTGCTTATTATATTTGGTCTGATTCTGATTTCTTTTTAGATCATGGATACATTTTTACCCAAACAGGAGTTAACATAGATAAAACAAAACAAGTTATAAAAGAAATAGTAAATCAATATAAACTTTTAACATTAGAACCAATTCCAAGCAAAGAATTAAAAAAAGTTAAGGGTTATTTGGAAGGGAAAATGACTCTATCTTTGGAAGATTCTGAGGCTTTAGCAAATTTTTATGGAGTGCAGTATTGTCTTAAAGATAGTGTTTTTAGACCAAAAGAATTGGTAGAAATTATTAATAAAATTACTCCGCGTGATATAATAATAACATCAAGAAAATTATTTAATACTAAAAATTTATATCTTGCTATAACTGGCCCTTTTGAAAAAGAAGAGGAAAAAGAATTTATTAACCTTTTAAAAATATGAACAATTCTTCAGATAAAATATTTGACATATCTTGGGGAGCAATAATAAAGGTTTTTATAGTTATTACTGCTTTTTATACAATTTTTTTAATAAAAGATTTGCTAATTTGGTTTGTTTTCGGCGTGGTTTTGTCTATTGTTTTTAATCCTTTAATTGATTCTCTGGAAAAGTTTAAGATACCAAGAGTTGTTGGTGTTGTTGTTAGTTATTTTAGCGTTTTTGGTTTAATTGGCGCTTTGATTTATTTTACAATTCCAATTTTTATTTCAGAGTTGCAAAAACTTATTGCTAGTTTGCCAAATTATTTGGGCGAAATTTCTTTAATTTTACAGCCTTTTGGTATAGAAATATCAACAACTACAAACGAGTTTTTTAACCAAGTGAAATCGTTTTTACAAGAAAGGTCTTCTGGTATATTGTCTTCTATAATGTCTTTGTTTGGAGGTTTATCTTCAACTCTTTTTGTTTTTACAATAGCAATGTTTCTTTCAATGGAACGCAATCCAATTCAAAAAGCTTTATATTTAATTTTTCCAAAAAAATACGAAAATTCAGTGGCGGTAATTTGGCAAAAATGTAAATCAAAAGTTACAAATTGGTTTGTTGTAAGGATAATTGGAATGGTTTTTGTAGGCGCTGTTTCTTATGTTAGTTTTAGTTTGCTTGGCATAAAGTATCCTTTAACACTTTCTTTAATATCTGGAGTTTTAGATTTTATACCGGTAATAGGACCTCTGATAGCATTTGTTATAGTTTTCTTTATGACATTGGCAGATAATTTATTTAACGCCTTTTTAGTTGCCCTTATATTTGTTTTGGTTCAGATAATAGAAAACAATGTTTTAATTCCTATGCTCTCTGACAGATTTGTTGGTATACCTTCTGTTTTGGTTTTAATTTCCTTGGCAATTGGCGCTAAACTTTTTGGTATGGTCGGAGCAATATTATTTGTGCCCCTCTCTGCTATTATTTATGAATTTGCCAAAGAATTTTTAGAGCAAAGAAAAATTTTAGAAGGTGAATCAGAACAGCAAGAGTTAACCTTACCCCTAAAATAGTTTTTTGTAATTTTTGACTATATATTTATCTTCGGTATAATTAAAAAATTATATAAATAAAAAAATGGAGCTAGAAAATAGTGTCTTAAATCAAAATAATAGTGAAAATAATAAAGTAGAGAGTGTTGTTACTAAAAAAGAACACAAATGTGCATGTGGTTCTTTAAAATTTGTTTTTCACTTAATTGGTATATTAATAATTTCAGCCTCAATTTTAATAAGTTCATATATGATTTCCTCTAAAATAGAAAAGTTGAGTAGCTTGCAAATCTCTGCAAGTTCTGAGCAGAATTCTGGGCGAAATAATCAAGCCCAAAATAACGGTGATTATGGTATTCCTAATTTTAGAACAAATAAAATTGACCCGAGCGTTATAACAGAAAATCAAGATCCTTTTATTGGAGAAAAAGACGCTTCTTTAACAATTTATTATTGGTTTGATTATCAATGTCCGTTTTGCAAAAAATTTGATTTAGAAACCCTGCCTTTAATAATACAAGACTATGTTAATAAAGGTAAAGTAAGAATAGTGTTTAAAGATTTTCAATTTTTAGGTGAAGATTCTACAACTGCTGCCTTGGTTGGAAATGCCATTTGGAATTTATATCCTGATAAATATTTTGCATGGCATAAAAAGATGTTTGAAGTGCAGGATCAAGAAAATGGGGGATTTGGGAATATGGAATCTATAATGAACTTAATAGAAGATGAGATGCCAGGATTAGACACGAAAGCGATACAAGATTTTATAAATAAAAACAAAGAAGATATCCTCAATGAAATAAAAGAAGATATGCAAGAAGGGGCTAAGGTTGGCGTAGGGGGAACTCCATCTTTTGTTATGGGCGACGAGGCTTTCTCAGGCGCTTTGCCTTATAAAATATTTCAAATTATTATAGACAAAAAACTAAACAAGTAGTTAGTTATGAAAAAAGTATTTCTTTTTCTTAAAGAGACTTTTTCGAAAAGAAAATACTCTGCTACTTTTGTATTTACATCTTTTGTTGTTTTTCTTTTTTTTCTTTGGACGCCGAATTTAAGTTTTATTTTTGGTTTTCTTTCTTCGCCTGAATATACTCTACCTGATAAAATCTCTTTCTTTTTTGAGTATTTTAAAGTTTTTCCAAGTAGTTTTTCAACATTATCTCAAATTACAACAATTATAATATCTTTGCTTGTTGGTTTGAACAGCGCTTTAATAGTTAGATTTTTAGATAGTTTAAGAAAAATAGATAGGACCTGCTCAGTTAAAACAGGTGTTGGCTTTTTTGCTGGATTTTTAGGAATTGGTTGTTCTTCTTGTGGCTCATTTGTTTTATCTTTAATCTTTGGAGCAGGAGTATCTTCAAGTATATTGGCTAATTTGCCGTTCTCAGGTCAGGAGTTTGCTTTTGCTTCCATTGCTTTGTTGTCGTTTTCTGTGATTTCTTTTTACAAAAAGTTAAGTTTTTAAAACTATGCAAAAAGAAAAAATATACGATGTTTTAATAGTTGGAGGAGGGCCTGCCGGAGTTGCAGCAGGAATTTACTGCGCAAGGAAAAAATTAGATACAATTTTGATTACTGATAATTTTGGTGGACAGTCTATTGTTTCTAATAAAATAGAAAACTGGATAGGTGAGATAGAAATATCAGGTTATGAACTCGCAAAAAAATTAGAGGCACATTTAAGACGTTTTTCAGATTCAATTGATATTATTACAGGCGACTTGGTTTTAAAAATAGAAAAGGAAGATTTAAGCGATAAGACAATTTTTATTTCTAAAACTCAAAAAGGAGATGTTTTTAAGAGTAAAACAGTAATAGTTTGCAGTGGTGGAAGAAGGAGAAAATTAGAGGTTCCCGGTGAAAAAAAATTTGAAGGAAAAGGTGTTTTTTATTGCGCAACATGCGACGCTCCTTTAATGAAAGATAAAAAAGTTTTGGTTGTTGGTGGTGGCAATGCTGGTTTAGAGGCTGCTCTTGAACTTTTTTCTTTTGCAAAAGAAGTTTATATAGCAGAAAGATCCGATAAATTAAAAGGAGATCCTATAACAAGAGAAAAGGTTTTGGCAAACAAAAAACTAAAAGAAATTTTTTATAATACAGAAGTCCAAGAAATTAAAGGTAATAAGTTTGTTGAAAGTGTTTTGCTCAAAAACAACAAAACAGGAGAAAGTAAAGAATTTCAAGTAGACGGAGTTTTTGTGGAAATAGGGTCTGTGCCAAATTCTGAGATAATAGATTTCGTTGAAAAAAATAAATACGGCGAGATAATTGTTGATTCAAAATACGGCACAACATCTTTTCCAGGTATTTTTGCAGCAGGCGATGTTACAGATGATCCTTTCAAGCAAAATAATATTGCAGCTGGTGATGCCATAAAATGCGCCCTCTCTGCTTTTAATTATCTGCAAAAAGAGTAAAATTTCTCTTTTTGACTTTTATTTAATTTTATTCTAAAGTAAAGTATAACCTATTTTAAAATTGCTTTTATGGAAGACGTTTTATTAATAAAAGGCGGTAATAAGATAACAGGTTCTATTGAGGTGAGAGGGGCAAAAAATTCTGCCTTTGCTGTTTTGTTTGCAAGTTTGCTTACAAAAGAACCCATAATTGTCGACAATTTGCCTTTAATAGAGGATGTTTTTAGAAGTTTAGAGTTGCTAAAAAGTGTTGGCGCTGATATTGAGTGGCTTGACGAGAGAAAAGTGAGAATTCATGCAAAAAACATAGACGGCAGTAAAATTGATGATAACATAGTTTGTAAATTTAGAGGGTCTGTTTTGATGATGGGCGCCTTACTTGCAAGGGAAGGAAAGGTCTCAATGAAAACTCCTGGTGGATGTATTATTGGCGTAAGGCCAATTGATACTCATTTAGATGTTTTTTCTCAAATGGGTTGCAGAGTAGAATTTTATAAGAGAAAATACAGAATATCTTTCAAAGGTAAAAAATATGTCCCAAAAGAAGTTATATTAAATGAGCTTAGTGTTACAGCAACTGAAAACGCAATTTTGTTTGCGAGTTCTTTACCCAAGAAAACAATAATAAAATTTGCTGACTTTGATTATCCTGTTCAATCTTTGGTGTCAGCTCTAAGGAAAGCCGGTGTTAAAATAAAATTTGTTCCAAAACACCATACAATAGAAGTTGAGGGTTCCAAAAAAATAAAAGGTTTTAATTTTACTTTACCTCAAGACCCTCTTGAAACAGGGAGTTTTATTTTGTTGATAGCAAGCGTCAAAGGAGACGCTTTGGTGAAAAATATAAATTTAGAAATGAGCGAGCTTTTGTTAAAAAAACTTAAAAGTTTTGGTTTGGAGTTTGTCATTATTGATAACAAACATATAAGGATTTTGCCATGGAAAACATTAAAAATAGATAAAGTACAGGCTTTGCCATATCCTGGCTTGTCGGTGGATTTGCTATCTTCTTTTGGAGTTTTGGCAACTCAGACGCCTGGCCCTACTTTGTTACATGATCCTTTGTATGAAGGAAGATTTAAATATTTGGAGGAATTAAACAAAATGGGCGCTGAAATATATTTAGCAGATCCTCATAGAGCAATTGTAAATGGTCCTTCAAAATTAGAAGGAGCTGACCTTCTAAATTATGATTTAAGGGGTGGATTTGCACTTATAACGGCGGGTGTGATAGCAAAAGGGAAAACGACAATTAAAAATGTTTATCAGATATACAGAGGTTATGAGAATATAGAAGAAAGATTAAAAGGTTTGGGTGTAGATATAAAAACAATAAAAGTATAAAGCATATGAGTTTTTTTATTACAAAAATAGGAATAGATTTAGGTACTTGTAATTCACGTATTTTTGTTCCAGAAAAAGGGGTAGTTTTACAGGAGCCTTCGGTTATTGCTGTGTCGGAGAAAGAAAATAAAATACTGGCGGTTGGCAATGAGGCAAAAGAGATGATAGGCAAAACTCCGGAAGACATAAATGTTTACAGGCCCCTTAAGGATGGCGTGATAGCAGATTTTAGAATAACTCATGCGATGTTTAGATACTTTTTAAAAAAGGTCTTACCACGTTATCAGTTTTTGAAACCAGAAGTTGTTGTCTCTGTTCCAGCAGGAATAAGTTCGACAGAAAAAAGGGCAGTGGCAGAGGCAGCAAGATTGGCTGGTGCGAAAAATGTTTATTTAGTAAAGGAGCCATTGCTCGCTGCTATTGGAGCAGGTCTTCCAGTGCAAGAGTGCACAGGTAGCATGATAGTAAACATAGGCGGAGGGACAACAGAGGTTGCGATAATATCGCTTGGAGGTTTAGTTTCTTTCCAGTCAATAAAATTTGCAGGTGATAAAATGGATTTGGCAATTGCATCTTATATTAAGAAAAAAAAGAATTTAGCAATAGGCCAGCAAACAGCAGAATTTATAAAAAAGGAAATAGGAACAGCAATTGTTGAAAAGTCGCCCAAGTTCATAGAAATAAAAGGAAACGATCTTGCAACAGGTCTTCCAAAAGCAATAAAGGTTTCTTCAAATGAAATAGCAGAAAGCATAAAAGATGTTTTAGATGAAATTGTCAAAGCAGTAAAACAAGTTTTAAGAGATACGCCACCTGAACTTTCAGCCGATATTATAGATAAAGGAATTATTATTTCAGGAGGAGGGGCTTTATTGAGGAACATAGATACATATTTAACAAACGAAGTTCATATTCCATGCTTTGTTGCTGAGGATTCTTTTTATTGTGTGGTTAAGGGAACAGGAGAAATAATAAAAAAATTAGACGAGTACAAAAGAAGTATATCTTAAAGATGACAATAGGACATAAAAAACAAATTGAAATACTTAACAATTTCCTTAAAAAGGGATATATCCCTCATGCTTTTTTATTTCTTGGTCCTTCTAATATTGGAAAAACTACAGTTGCCAAATTTTTCGCCAAAAAGATTTTATGCCTTCAGAATAAAAATAATAGTTGTAATTGTTTGAGTTGTGAGAGTTTTCAAAGGTCTTTGCATCCTGATTTTTTCATAATTGACGCTGAGACAGAAATAAAAATACGAGACATAAAAGAAATTGAAAGTTTTTTATCAACGAAACCGTATATTAGTAAGAATAAAGTTGTTATTTTAGCAAACGCTGATTTAATGAATTTTTTTGCTCAAAATGCTTTTTTGAAAACATTAGAAGAACCGCCTCAAAATTCCACAATAATATTAACGGCAAGCGATATTAACAAGTTTTTGCCAACAGTTCTTTCAAGATTATTAAAAATAAAATTTTATTTAGTTGACGATAACGATATTAAAAAATCTTTGGATTTGAAAAATTTATCAAAAGAAGATGTTAATTTTGTTTTTAAAATGGCTGGTGGGAGGCCTGGTAAAATTATAGAATTAATTGAAAACAAAGAAAAACTTTTAAAGTTTAAGAGATTAGCAAAAGAGATTTTAAATTTAAAAAACAGATCGTTAGCTCAAAGATTTAGTTATACTGCAGGTTTGATAAAAGAAATGGATATTAACAACACGAACAAAAATCAATTATTTGAATTATTAGAAATATGGATTAGAATAATAAGATATAACCTTGTCTTGGATTTTGTAAAAGATAAGAGTTTAAATAAAAAAGAACTTTCAGCACTTTTTGCTATGGAAAAGGTTTACAGGCTTTTGAAAATGAGTAATTTAAATATAAAAATAGCGTTTAATTATTTAATGTTAAATATATGAATAAAATAGATGAAATAATTAAAAACTTTAATAAAAAAACAGGAGATATTATAAATTCCTTTAAAGAAGAATTAAAAAAAATAAGAACCGGAAGAGTTTCAACAGCTTTAATAGAAGATGTTATAGTTGAGGTGTCGGGTGCAAGAATGCCGCTTAAAAGTTTGGGTTCTATTAATGTTGTTGGACCAAGACAATTAAGTGTTCAACCGTGGGATAGTTCTTATTTAAAGGCAATTGAAAAGGCTTTGCAGGAGAAAAATTTAGGCTTGGTAAAGATTCAAGAAAATTTAGTTTATTTATCCTTACCAGAGTTAACTCAGGAATATAGAGAAAAGTTAATTAAAGAACTAAAGGCAATAAAAGAGCAAACAAGAGAAAAAATTAGAAGAGAAAGAGATGATGTTTTAAGGGATATTCAAAAAAAAGAGAAGGAAAAAGAAATAAGCGAAACAGACAAATTTAAAGGGAAAGAAAAAGTAGACGAGATTACAAAAGAGAGCAATGAAAAAATAGAAGAAATTTACAAACAAAAGGAGCAGGAGATAACATTGTTATAGAATATGGACATCATAAACATAATAATAGCTCTTTTAAGTTTTATATTTTTATTGGTTGCTCATGAGTTTGGACATTTTTATATTGCTAAAAAATTTGGCATTAAAATCTTAGAGTTTGGAATTGGTTTGCCACCAAGAATAATTGGCAAAAAAATAGGCGATACAATTTATTCAATCAACGCCATTCCTTTTGGTGCTTTTGTGAAAATGTTAGGAGAAGATCCTCAAGATGAAACAAAAGACTCTGCAAGTTTCTCCCAAAAGCCGATTTACCAAAGGATTTTGGTTGTTTTGGGAGGAGTTTTGGCTTTTTGGATTTTAGCTTTTGTTTTGCTAAGTGCTCAAAATTTTATAGGAGCCATAAAAGTTGATAATACAGATAAAGTAATTCCTAACTCTCGAATAATAATAGATGATGTTCTAGACAACTCTCCAGCAAAGGAAAGTGGTGTAAAACCTTTTAGTGAAATTTTATACGCAAAAGAAGATGATAAGGTTTATTACTTTAATAATGTAAAAGAATTTATAGAATTTGTTTCTAAAAGACCAAACAAAGAATTTATATTAGCAGTGAAAGAACCAGTAGGAAAAGAAAAAGAATTTATCATAAAGCCAAGACTTTTAGAAAATGAGGGAAGAGGAATTATTGGAGTTCAAATAATAAGAACTTATTTTGAAAAAACTCCTTTACATATGGCTTTTATAAGAGGAGCGCAAGACACTTATTATTTAACCAAATCGGTTATTGTTGGAATTTATGATTTAATATCAAAAGCTTCAAAAGGGGAAAATGTGCAAGATTATGTTGCAGGACCCCCAAAGATATTTAAATTATTTACTGAGTATGCATCATCTTCTTTAACTGAATACTTGAGATTTATTGCTGTGATAGCTATAAGTCTTGCTGTGATTAATATTCTGCCAATACCAGCCCTTGATGGAGGAAAAATTGTATTTTTAATTATAGAAGCAATAATAGGAAAGCCGGTAAATAGGGAGTGGGAGGCGAAAATAACGACATTCTTTTTCTTTTTGTTGTTAGGTTTAATAACGTGGGTTTCTGTAAAAGAAATTATTGAATTTGTAAAATAAAAATATGCTTCAGTCAAAACTTTTTTATATAACTCAAAAAGATTTGTCAGAAAGTTTTGTGGTTCCTTCTCACAAATTTTTAGTTAAGTCAGGTTATATAGTTCAGTTGGCAGCAGGGGTGTATATTTTTACGCCTTTGGGCTGGAAAGTTCACAGAAAAATAGAAAATATTATAAGAGAAGAAATGGAAAACATTGGTGCACAAGAAATTCATATGCCAAGTTTAATAAACAAAGAGCTTTGGGAAGAGACAAACAGATGGAAGACAATAGACCCTCCTTTGTTTCAAGTTAAAGATAGGCACGATAAATTATTTGGTTTAGGATCAACTCACGAAGAAGTTATAGTTTTTTTGGCAAGAAAAAAGCAGCTATCTTACAAAGATTTGCCTTTTAGCTTGTTTCAAATACAAAATAAATTCAGAAATGAATTAAGAGCGCAGGCAGGGCTTTTAAGGACAAGAGAATTTTATATGAAAGATTTATATAGTTTCCACAGATCTAAAGAAGATTTTAAACCATTTTATGAAAGAGTAAAAGAAGCCTATTTTAAGATATTTAAAAGATGCGGTATAAAACCAATATTAGTTGATGCTGATCCCGGAACAATAGGAGGCGAATTTTCTCATGAATTTATGGTAGAAGATGAAGTTGGCGAAGACAGAATATATTTTTGCAGAAAATGTTATACAGGAATAAATATCGAAAAAGGAAAAGAGTTAAAATGTAAAAATTGCGGAGGTGATATGAGCTATGTTAATTCAATAGAAATAGCCCACATCTTTTATTTGGGAGAAATATACTCCAAGAAAATGAATTTACTATTTCAAGATAAAGACGGTAGTAAAAAATATGTAATAATGGGGTGCTATGGAATTGGCTTGGGAAGGTTAATGGCTACAATTGTTCAAAAATTTTTAACAGACAAGGGAATTTTATGGCCAGATCAGATCTCTCCTTTTGATGTTCATGTAATAGAAATAAAAAGCAAAGCAAAAAAAGTTAGAGAAGTTGCGAAAAATATATATAATTTATTAAGTAAGGAAAAAATTGATGTTCTTTATGATGATAGAGAAAAATCAGCCGGAGAAAAGTTTTTTGATGCTGATTATATAGGTGTGCCAAGGAGGGTTGTTGTTTCTGAGAGAGGAGTAAAAGATAATGTTGTTGAAGTAAAAGTAAAGGATAAAATTAAAAAAGTAAAAATAAAAGATTTTAATAAAAACTTTAAAAAATATTTAAGTTTGTAATTTTATGAAATTTTTATCAAAGTTTTCAAAAGATATAGCAATAGATTTGGGCACCGCAACTACATTAGTTTATGTGAAAGGAGAGGGTATCGTTATAACAGAACCTTCTGTCGTTGCTTTAAGTGTGAAGACAGGAAAGATTGTTGCTATTGGAAGAGAGGCAAAAGAAATGGTAGGTAGAACACCAGCTCATATAGTTGCTAAAAGACCTTTAAAAGAAGGAGTAATATCAGACTTTGAAGTAACAGAGCAAATGCTAAAATATTTCATAGAAAAAGTATACAAAGGAAAGGTTTTTTCTTTTTTAGGTCCAAGAGTAATAGTTGGGATACCTTCTAATATAACTGAAGTTGAAAAAAAAGCAGTAAAAGATGCTGCAATTTCAGCTGGAGCAAGAGAGGTTTATTTAATAGAACAACCAATGGCAGCTGCTATTGGCGCAAGGTTGCCTGTTCAAGAGGCAACGGGTAATTTTATTGTAGATATAGGAGGAGGAACAACTGATATTGCTGTTATTTCTCTGGGAGGTCTAGTGTTGTCAAATAGTATAAAAATAGCAGGCGATAAACTTACTTCTGACATAATTCATTTTGTTCAAGAAAGATATAACCTTGCTATTGGAGAGATTACAGCAGAAGAGGTGAAGATAAAGTTGGGATCTGCATGGCCAACAAAGGAGACAAAGACATTTCCTTTGAGAGGGAGAAATATAATAACAGGTTTACCAGAAGAAATTTTAATATCAGACAAAGAAATAAGAGAGGCAATGTCAAAATCAATTAAAATGATAATAGATGAAATTAAAGCAGCTCTTGATAAAACACCGCCCGAACTTATAGCTGATATTATGGTAAGAGGTATCTATTTAACAGGAGGTGGCGCTTTATTAAAAGGGCTTGATAAACTTTTATCAGAAGAAACTAAAATGCCGGTAAATATAATAGACGATCCTTTAACTGCTGTTGTGAGGGGAGCTGGCATTGTTATAGAAAATATTGATAAACTGAGAGATGTTTTAGCAGAAGAGGAAGAACTCCAACCACCAAAAGATTAAATTTAATTAAAAATAGAAATATGGATATTGATATTAAAAACATATTAAAAATAGCAAGGATACATTTGTCGCAAGAGGAAGTTTCAAGAATTGAAAATGATTTTAAAAAAATTTTAAATTATTTTGAGGTGCTATCTGAAATTAAAACAGAAAATATTCCTCCTCTTTATCATGCTCTTGAAAGTGTAAAAAACGCCTTTAAAGATGATGAAGTTTTGTCATTAAATAGTGAAGATAGGGAAAGAATTTTATCTCAGGCTCCAATGCGGGAGAAAAACTATTTCAAAACAAGACCTGTTTTTAAAAATAATAAATAATTTTTATGGATTTAAGTTTATTATCAATTTCAGAAATACAAAAACTTTTAAAAAATAAAGAAATTTCTTGCGAAGAGATCACGAAGTTTTATTTAGAAAAAATTAAAAAAGAAGACAAAGAAATAAATTCTTTCGTGAGTGTTTTTGAAGAGGAAGCTATTAATAGAGCAAAAAATTTAGATAATATGTTGAAAAACGAAGGATTACATGGAGATTTGTTTGGCGTTCCAATAGCAGTAAAAGATAATATTTTAGTAAAAGATCTTTTGTGTACAGCAGGATCTAAAATTTTATCCAATTACATGGCAGTTTATAACGCAACTGTTGTTGAAAAACTTTTATCTCACAATGCCATTATTTTAGGGAAAACTAATTTAGATGAGTTTGCAATGGGTTCTTCTGGTGAAACATCTTTTTTTGGTAAAACTTTAAATCCTTTGGATAAAGAAAGAGTTCCTGGTGGTTCTTCTTCTGGAAGTGCAGCGGCTGTGGCAGCTGGTTTTTCTCCTGTATCTTTGGGTTCTGATACAGGGGGCTCAATAAGATTGCCGGCTGCTTTTTGTGGAGTTTATGGTTTTAAACCAACTTATGGCGCTGTTTCAAGGTATGGTTTAATTTCGATGGCTTCATCACTTGATCAAATAGGCCCCTTTGCTAAAAACATAGACGATATAATAACCTTGTTTAATGTGATTAGAGGAAAAGATAAAAAAGACGCAACGAGTTTAGATGATAATTTATTTAAAAACAAAGAAATAGACTTAAAAGATATAAGAATTGGCTTGCCAAAAGAATATTTTGGAGAAGGTTTGGATGTTGAGATAAAAGAAAAGGTTTTATCATTTGCTAAACAACTTGAAAACCAAGGCTGTAAAATTGATGAGGTGAGTTTGCCTTATTCTAAATATGGCATTCACGTTTATTACTTGATTATGGCTTCTGAAGTTTCATCTAATTTATCAAGGTACGATGGCATAAGGTATGGATTTTCTACAGCAGAAAAGGATAAAGAATTATTTTCTGTTTATTCTAATTCAAGAGGCGAAGGCTTTGGGATAGAAGTTAAAAGAAGAATTTTGTTAGGTACTTTTGCATTATATGCTGGTTATTACGATGCTTATTATAATAAAGCACAAAAAGTAAGGTATTTAATTAAAAAAGACTTTAATGATGTATTTTCCAAGTACGATTTTATTTTAACTCCAACTTCGCCAACTTTACCTTTTAGGTTTGGAGAAAAATCAGATCCTTTGCAAATGTATTTATCAGATATTATGACGGTCTCTGCTAATTTAGCAGGAATACCTGCAATTTCAATTCCTTATAAAGAAAAAGAAAACGATTTTCCTGTTGGTGTTCAAATTATGGCAAACACGTTGGAAGATTATAAACTGTTAAATTTTGTAAAATTAATATCATAAAATGTTTGAACTATTAGCGCAGGCAAACAAAACATTTGGGGACAGGATAACAGAATGGATGTCTGATGTTTATAATTTCTTTACAGGATCAGAAGCCAATTTAAAAACAGTTGATGTTATTTCAAACACCACATTTGCTTTGGATTATTTAGAAAATCTTTTTTCAACCATTCTTTTGCCTGTAAAATTATTTTTAATAGCCTTTTCCATATTTTTATTTATTTTTATAATTATTCTTTTAATGAAAACAAGCTTTATAAGATATAAATACTTAGAATCAATATATCACTTTGTTGTTGGGAAACCATTTGGTATTAAGAAATATACAAAAGAGTGGAAGAAAATTATTGATTTAATTGAAACAGACGATCCGCATAATTACAGGATAGCCATAATTCAGGCAGATGATTTGTTGTCTGAGGTGCTCTCTCAATTAGGATATAAAGGCGATACAATAGAACAACAACTTGAAAAAACAGGGGAGTATTTAATTTCTAACAAAGAAGATGTTATAAAAGCGCACAAAATTAGAGAAGATCTTATTTATGATCCTGCATTCCAAATTACAAAGGATAAGGCAAAAGAAATAATTTCAATTTATGAGACTGCCTTAAGAGATTTAGAGTATATATAATGACATTTTACATCAAATAAAAAACGTACTTATCCTTATTATTTCTAATTTTCTTTTTTGCACTAGTATATTTTGTGACAACGTAATTGTTTTGTTTAAAATAGAGGTTTAAGTTTTTATTTTCTCTTGTTATTTTCAGTTTTAAAATAAAGTATAACTACCACCTTCACAAACTTAGATGCCTAGGTATTAAATTTTTGTAGGTAGTCTGTCAGTAATATTAAAAAAAGCCAATTAAACCTTAAAAGAGTAACTTAAGTAAATTAACGAATTCAATTTTTAAGATCTGCAAAGAGGATATAAATAATAAGTTTATTATCAAAAAATGTGTTCATCTTATACAAGATTCTTGATATAGTCATATTTTTTGTTATAATTATAAATATAAAACTGCGGGGTGGACCAGTAGTAGGTCGCCAGTCTCATAAGCTGGAGGCCCAGGTGCAATTCCTGGCCCCGCAACAAATTTACCCGCCTTAAATTGTGGCGGGTTTTATGTTATAGTATTATTGTAGTTTTAAGCCGGCGTAGCTCAGTGGTTAGAGCAGGGGCATCATAAGCCCAAGGTCGCGGGTTCAAATCCTGCCGCCGGCACTAGATTTGAACCCGACAGAGGGGATAATAAACAAATTTTTATGTTAATTTATTTCATAACTTCTAATTCTAAAAAATTTAATGAAGTTAAAGAGTTTTTTAAAGATGTAAAAAATATTCAGATAAAGAGAATAAATTTAGATATTCCCGAGATTCAATCAGTTGAGGTTAAAGAAATTGTAAAATTCAAGATTAATTACGTTCTTAAAAATTATAATTTTAAAAATTTTTTAGTAGAAGATACAGGTTTTTATATAAAGTGTTTAAATTATTTGCCAGGTCCTTTTATAAAATGGTTCTTACTTTCAATCCGCTCTAAGGGTTTATATGAGATTTGCAATTTTTACAGAAATTATAAAGCAGAAGTAAAAATAGCTCTCGGATTAAGATTAAAAAACAAAAGTTATATTTTCAAAGGTAGCGTTAAAGGAAGAGTTGTAAAGCCAAAGAAGCGTTTATCTAACAGTGAGATATGGTGGGATAATATTTTTATGCCGGAAGGTTTTAGTAGAACTTTTAGTGAAATGAGTTCAGAAGAAAAAAATTTAATAAGTCACAGAGGAAAGGCATTAAGAAAATTGAAAAATTTTTTAATAAAAATAAAATAATAGAATATATGGCGGCCGTAGCTTAAAGGTAAAGCATCAGGCTGTGGCCCTGAGGACTACGGGTTCGAGTCCCGTCGGCCGCCCAAGGCGAAAACCCCACAGAGGGGGTCGGGGAGATTGGGTATCTCCCCGTGAAGGAAAATAGCTCCGACTTTATGTCGGAGCGCAAGAAACCATGGGTTTCTTGGGAGCGAAGCGACGGGTTCGAGTCCCGTCGGCCGCCCAGCAGAAAGATTCCATATAAGGCGTTAGGGAGACCTTGATTTAGGTCTAGGAACAGGTTGAATATCTTCTTCCGTATGACAACAGGCAGATCAATCATTATATAGGTAGGTCCAGTCATATTCCAGTATACACAAAAAATGGAAGGGTGCCGGAGTGGTCTAACGGAACGGCCTGGAGAGCCGTGCCTCCTTGTGGGGCTCGTGGGTTCAAATCCCACCCCTTCCGCATAATTGTCCCCGTAGTTCAACAGGATAGAACGAGTCCCTCCTAAGGACTAAATGGGGGTTCGAGTCCTCCCGGGGACACCGAGCAAAGCGAGGTGGCAACCGGAGACGAGAACCCCACAGAGGGGGTCGGGGAGATTGGGTATCTCCCCGTGAAGGAAAATAGCTCCGACATTATGTCGGAGCGCAAGAAACCGTGGGTTTCTTGGGAGCGAAGCGACGGGTTCGAGTCCTCCCGGGGACACCGAGCAAAGCGAGGTGGCAACCGGAGACGAGAACCCCACAGAGGGGGTCGGGGAGATTGGGTATCTCCCCGTGAAGGAAAATAGCTCCGACATTATGTCGGAGCGCAAGAAACCGTGGGTTTCTTGGGAGCGAAGCGACGGGTTCGAGTCCTCCCGGGGACACCGAGCAAAGCGAGGTGGCAACCGGAGACGAGAACCCCACAGAGGGGGTCAAGAAAATTTAGATACAAGATATGAATAGCAAATTACAAGTTTAATATTGAAAAAACCAAATTTAAAAATTATTATTGAATTTATCTTATTAATTTGTTATATTTATTATGTAAAATATGGACCCGTGGTGTAGCCCGGTTAACACGCCTCCCTGTCACGGAGGAGATCGAGGGTTCAAATCCCTTCGGGTCCGCGGTAATTAAAATATAAATTAAAAATATGAGTTTTATCTTATTTATTGTCCTCATTATAATAGTTTTTTGGTTTTTCTATACATATAATAAATTTGTTGCGTTGAAAAATAGAGTAATGGAAGCTTGGTCTGATATAGATGTGCAGTTAAAAAGAAGATACAATTTAATTCCAAATTTAGTTGAAACAGTAAAAGGTTATGCAAGTCATGAGAAATCTGTTTTTGAGAATGTTACAAAAGCAAGGACACAAGCGCTTGAAGCAGAGAAGTCAGGCGATATAAAAGGTGTTGCTGAAGCTGAAAACTTTTTAACTTCTGCTTTAAAAACATTGTTTGCAGTAGCAGAAAATTATCCTGATTTAAAGGCGTCTCAAAATTTTTTGGAATTGCAAAGAGAATTAAGAGATGCTGAGGATAAAATACAAGCAGCAAGAAGGTTTTATAACGCAACTGTTATGGAATTTAATACAAAATTAGAAAGTTTGCCAGATGGTTTAATAGGCCGCCACCTAATGAAATTAAAACCATTTGAATTCTTTGAAATAGCAGAAGAAGAAAAGGCCGTGCCGCAAGTAAATTTTGAATCTAAATAATTTTTATAACTTTTTATCTCCTAATTATATATGCCATCTGTTTATTCTCAAATAAGTAAAAACAGAACAAAAACAATCTTGCTCATTTTGGTTTTTATAGGCTTGATAGTTTTAATTGGCAGAATAATAGATTATTTTTTTGGTTCTGATTTTGCTTTCTGGTTTGCGCTTGCTTTTGCTACTTTTATGCCATTAATAAGTTATTGGTATTCAGATAAAATAGTTTTAGGAATAACAAGAGCAAAACCAATAGATAAATCAGACAACCCAGAACTTTACAGAATTCTTGAAAATCTTTGCATTGCAACAGGTCTTCCAATGCCAAAGTTGTATATTTTAGAAGAGTTGCAACCCAATGCTTTTGCAACCGGCCGCGATCCGAAGCATTCTGCAATTGCTGTTACAAGAGGATTGTTGGAAATTTTAGATAGGAAAGAGTTAGAAGGAGTTTTGGCACATGAGTTGTCTCACATAAAGAACAGAGACACTCTTGTGTCCACAATCGCTGCTGTGTTAGCAGGAGTTATTATAACTTTAGTTGATTTCTTTTTAAGATTTGGTTTAATATTTGGTTTTCGCGGTGAGGATAGAAGAGAAGGGAATATTTTTGGTTCAATTATTTTACTTGCTGTTTTAATTTTGGCGCCCTTAGGAGCAACGCTTTTAAGATTAGCTGTTTCAAGGCAAAGAGAATATTTGGCAGACGCTTCGGCAGCTTTAATTACGAGATATCCACAGGGTTTGATTAATGCTTTAATTAAAATATCATCCAATCCGCACCCTTTGAAAGTTGCCAATCACAATGTTAACCATTTATTTTTTGCAAATCCTTTAAAAGAAAATAAAACTTTTTCTTTTATAGAATCATTGTTTTCAACTCATCCGCCGGTTGAAAAAAGAATAGAGGCATTAAAAAGTTTAAACATATAAAGAATGTTTCAAGAATATATTTACACTTTTTTGATATCAATGACGCCAATTGGAGAATTAAGGGTTGGTATACCTGTTGCCATAAATGTTTATGATTTAAACGTTTTTGAAGCTTTTATTTTTGCTGTTTTGGGAAATATTTTTGTTGCCTTTTTGCTTTTACTTTCTTTTAAAAAAATTTTTGAATATATCGTCGGCAAGGATAATATTTTAGCAAGAGTCATAACAAAGTGGAAAAACAGAACAGAAAATAAGTATTTAGGACCTATTCAAAGACTTGGGGATATATTAATAGTTTTATTTATTGCCATACCTTTCCCTTTAACAGGTGCTTGGACAGGCAGTCTAATTTCTTTTTTACTTGGGATACCTCTTAAAAAAGCATTAACTTTAATTTCAATAGGAGTTTTGATAGCAGGAGTAATTGTGACTCTTTTTACAGTAGGAATTAAAAACATAGTATGGTTTACATATTCGGCAATTGGAAGTGCAACCCTACAAATCTAAAAAAAGCGAAAGAAATTTTTTATACAATAGAAAAAAATTTTAAAGGAAATAAAAAAGTACATGTTGCTGTTTTTCCTCCTTTTGTTTTTTTAAATAGTTTAAATTCTGAAAAAGTTAAAAAAGGAGCGCAGGATGTTTTTTGGGAAAAGCAGGGTGCTTTTACAGGAGAAATTTCCCCTTTAATGCTAAAAGATGCAGGTTGTAAGTATTGTTTGGTTGGACATTCTGAAAGAAGATATATAATAGGAGAAAATAACGAGATTATTGAGAAAAAGTTAAGGTCTTGTTTGGAAAATAAAATTGTGCCTATTTTATGTTTTGGAGAAAGGGAAAAGGTTAGTTTTGGAAAAGTAAAAATAGAAATAAAAGAGCAATTAAAATTTTTAATCAATTATAAATCTTTCAAAAATGTAATTTTGGCTTATGAGCCTGTCTTTTCAATTGGAACTGGTCTTGTTTGTGATACCTCTCATATAAACGATGTTTTGAATTTTTTGAAAAATGAGTTAAATATAAAATATAAAGTTTTATATGGTGGAAGCTTAAACAGCAAAAATTGCCAAGAAATTTTAGAAAAGTGTGATATAAACGGATTTTTAGTTGGTGGCGCTTCCTTAAAAACAAGAGAGTTTTTAAAAATTATAGAAATAGCAGAAAAATATGCCAAGTCAAAAGAAAAATAAAAGAAGGGTAGCAGTGGCTCTGTCAGGAGGAGTTGATTCTTCTGTTTCAGCTCTTTTGTTAAAGAGACAAGGTTTTGGTGTTGTTGGTTTTTACGCTAAATGTTGGTTGCCGAGCGAGAATGATAAGTGTACAAGCGATGTAGACGAGAAAAGAGCAATGATGGTTGCTAAGCAAATTGGCATACCTTTTTATTCTCTTGACTTAGTTGAAGATTATAAAGAGAGAGTTTTCAAGTACTTTGTAGAAACTTACAAAAGAGGTGAAACTCCAAATCCTGATGTTGTTTGTAACAAAGAATTAAAATTTGGAATACTGTTTGATAAGGTAATGGGTTTAGGTTTTGATTATTTTGCAACAGGCCACTACGCTAGGAAAACAAAAGATGGAAAATTTATAAAAGCCCACAAAGACAGCAAGAAAGATCAAAGTTATTTCCTTGCTCGTCTTGATAAAGAAAAGATATCAAAAATAGTATTTCCTTTGTCTGATTTAACTAAAAAAGAAGTAAGAGAAATAGCAAAAAAAGAAGGATTGATAACATCAGAGGCTCCTGAGAGCCAGGGTATTTGTTTTATTGGCGAAGTTAATTTGAGAGAATTTTTGTCCCGTTACATAAAGCCTCAAAAAGGGCTTGTGGTTGAATATGAAACAAACAAAGTTTTAGGAGAGCATCAGGGAGTATTTTATTATACAATAGGCCAGAGAAAAGATATAAGAATTCCAGGAGGTCCTTATTATGTTATCAAAAAAGATGTTAATACAAATACCTTATATGTAACGAAAGACAAAGATAAACTTTTAACAAACAAAATAAAGTTTAATGATGTTTATGTTTTTTCTGAGAATGGTTTGTCAGGAAAATTGGAAGCTAAAATTCGCTCTCAGCAAGAATTTAAAAGGTGTGAAATAAAGAAAGATAAGAACGGCTTTTTTGCTATTTTTGATGAGCCACAGTGGGGCGTTGCTCCTGGCCAGGTTATTGCTTTTTACAAGCAAAAAAAGTTGATTGGTTCTGGAATAATAGAGTAGTATTTTTGTATTTTTAAATTTTAAGATGATAAATATAAAAAATATTTTATTTTCAAACACGAGTTTGTGGCAAACGGTTTTTAAAAATTTTTTTTGGCTATTTGTTGGTGAGTTTTTTTCAAGATTTTTAAGGTTCTTGTTGGTAATTTTGGCTATAAAAATTTTAGGCCCCCAAGAGTGGGGAGTTTTTGCTTATGCTGTTGGTTTTGGTGCCTTGGTGACAATTTTAGTTGATATAGGAGTAAGCCCTGTTTTGACAAGAGAAATAGCGAAAGATAACAGTCAAGAAAACGTTGTAAGAGTGTTATCTAACTCTGCTTTTATTAAATTCGCAACAACACTAATTGGTTTTATAATTGTTTTCTTTTTGTCTCCTTATTTTTCTTCTATGAAAGAAGCCTTGCCTTTGTTCTCTTTGGTTGCTCTTATAATAACTTTTGACAATATAAGAGAGTTTGTTTTTTCTGTTGTGAGGGCTTTTGAAAGGATGGAACTTGAAGCCTTTGTAAATATAGTTACAAACCTTGGAATTCTTTTAACAGGTTTGTATGTTATCTATTATTTTCCGTCTGCCTATAATCTGGCTTTTGCTTATATGATAGGTTCAATGGTAGGCGCTTTTTACGGCATTTATTTAATTAAAGATAAACTAAAAGGTTTGTTCTCAAAGATATCTTTGAGTATGGTAAAAATGTTTTTTGTTGCGTCTATGCCATTTGCCTTATATCAATCTTTATCAGCAGCGCTTTTTAACACAGATTTATATTTAATAGGCTATTTCAAAGGCGCAAAAGATGTAGGTTTTTATTCTGCTTTTCAAAGAATCGCTTTACTTATTTTTGTTTTGCCTTCTATATTCTCTTCATCTATATTTCCAAAGTTTTCTAAATTTTCACCCAGCGATAAAGACAAACTTTTAGATATTTTACAAAAATCTCTAAAGATATCGCTTTTTATAGGATTGCCTTTGTCTATTTTCGCAATTGTTTTTGCTGATAAAATAATACCTTTAATATTTTCTCAGGAATTTTCTCAACATACCTTAACATTTCAAGTTTTAATGTTTACCTTTCTTTTGGCTTTTCCAATGTCAATTTTTGGAAACTTGTTGTTTTCGCTTCACAGAGAAAAAGAGTTTATTAAATTATTTATAATATCTTTTTTAATAAATTTAATTTTCGACATTCTTTTAATTGATAAGTACGGAATCTTGGGCGCTGCTTTTGGTGTTTTTGTGGCTCAGGCATTTTCAACATCTTATTTTTATTATTTATCAAAACAAATATTTAAAAAGCCAATTTTCTATAATGTTAGCAAAATAGTTTTGAGTTCTATTTTGCTTTTTGCTTTTTTGATGTTTTTGAGTTTTTTAAATATAAACTATATAATCTCCCTTGCTTCGGGAGTTTTGTTTTATATTTTGGTTTTAAGATATTTAAAAGAAGATTTATTGTTAAAGTTAAAAGCTCTAAGAGGGTAGTTTTACATTATTCTTTGCCAATGTTTTTGCGCACTTCATGCAAACTCTTATTTTAATACCTTTATCTATTTCAATTTTTTTAAGGTTTGGTTTTTGCCTTTTCTTTTGCGTTGGATTGTACTTGCCTCTTAATTTTTTTAACTTTACAGCAGTCCTTGTTGTTTTTTTACAAAGTTCGCATTGTCTTGCCATATTTTATATTTATTTGTTATATTGTTAATATTATACAAAATTAATTTTTTTTCAAGTTTATGTTAATTTCTCAATTAATTAGCGACCCAATTTTATTTTTTATAATTTTAATATCCCTTATAATAGCCTTTAGCGTTCACGAGTACTTCCACGCTTTCGCCGCCTACAGGCTTGGTGATCCTACTGCCAAGTTTCAAGGCAGGTTAACTCTTAATCCAATATCTCACATAGATCCATTAGGTTTTATTTTGCTTTTGTTTTTAGGTTTTGGTTGGGCAAAGCCAACCCCTGTTAATCCTTTTAACTTTTCGAATAAAAGGTGGGGAAGTTTGTATGTTTCAATTGCAGGACCTTTGTCTAACTTTGGTATGGCAATTTTTGCGGGTTTAATTTTGCATTTTGGTTTCTTAACTTCAGAGTTGTCAATTAATTTTTTAGTCTCGTTTGTATATATAAATGTTTTGTTAGGAGTTTTTAATCTTTTGCCTTTTGCTCCTTTAGATGGTTTTCATATTTTTACATCTTTGTTTAGGCCAGAAAGATTTAGCCATTATACATTGCTCCTTGCAAATCCTTTTATGGTTATAATAGCGGTTTTTTTAATGATGTGGGTTATGATAGATTACGTTGTTAAACCAATAACAAGAATTTTAACAGGAGATCTACTGTTTTAGAATTGTAAATTTGTTTTATAAAACTAGAACAATTCAAATAATTTGACAATTTTTTTTCAATATACTAAATTTATAACTATTATTAAAAGTAAGCAAATATTGAAGTAATTTAATTTATGCCAACAATAAATCAGTTAATTAAAAAACCAAGGAAGCAAAAAACAAAGAGAACAAAGTCTCCTGCCTTGAAGTTTGGTTTTAATACTTTAAAAAACAAAAAAGTTTATCACCCATCTCCTTTTAAAAGAGGAGTTTGTATTAAAGTGTTTACAACAACACCTAAAAAACCAAACTCTGCTTTGAGGAAGGTTGCAAGAGTGAAACTTACTAATGGAATGGAAGTAACAGCTTACATTCCTGGTATTGGCCACAATCTACAGGAGCACTCAGTTGTTTTGATAAGAGGTGGTAGAGTTAAAGATTTGCCAGGTGTAAGATATTATGTGGTTAGAGGTGTTTTAGATGCAGCAGGAGTTGAGGGTAGAAAACAAGAAAGGTCTAAATATGGAGTTAAAAAGCCTAAAGATGAAAATAAATAAAAAATATGAAGGTAGAAATCAAACCAGATCCTAAATACAATAGTGTTTTAGTTGAGAAATTTGTAAATCAAATAATGAAAAATGGAAAAAAGTCAGTTGCAAGAAAAATAGTTTATAATTGTTTTGAAATAATTAAAAATACGACAAAAAAAGATCCTTTAGAAGTTTTTGAAAAGGCAATCAAAAATGTTGGTCCTTTGGTTGAGGTGAGGCCAAAAAGAATTGGTGGTGCTACTTATCAGGTTCCTTTTCCTGTTTCTGAAAAAAGAAGGATAAGTTTGGCTATGAAATGGATAAGAGATATTGCAAGAAAAAAGAAAGGAAAAGGGATGGCTGAAAAATTAGCGCAAGAAATAATAGATGCTTCCAACAATATAGGCGCCGCTGTTAAAAAGAAAGAAGATACTCACAAAATGGCAGAAGCAAACAAGGCTTTTGCTCATTTTGCTTCATAAAAAATAAAAAAAACTTATGGCAAGACTATATCCAATAGAAAGATATAGAAATATAGGAATTATAGCGCACATAGATGCGGGTAAAACAACGACTACCGAAAGAATTTTATTTTACACAGGCATTTCCCATAAAATAGGTGAGGTTCACGAGGGTGAAGCGATTATGGACTGGATGGAACAAGAAAAAGAAAGAGGTATAACAATTACAGCCGCTGCCACCACATGTTTCTGGATACCAACTTATGAAAAAGAAAAATTAAAAGAAAAAGAATACAGAATAAACATTATAGACACTCCAGGCCACATAGATTTTACAGTTGAAGTACAAAGATCTCTGAGAGTTTTAGACGGTGCTGTTGTTATTTTTGATGGTGTTGCTGGTGTTGAACCTCAATCTGAAACTGTTTGGCGTCAAGCTGATAAATATATGGTGCCCAGAATATGTTTTGCCAATAAAATGGATAGAATGGGGGCATCTTTTGATTATGTTTTAGATTCGATAAGAAAGAAGTTAACAAACAACGCTATTCCTATACAAATGCCAATAGGTCAAGAAAGCGATTTTAAGGGAGTTATAGATTTATTAAGAATGAAGGCATATTATTTTGATGGTGATTTTGGTCAAATTGTTAGAGAAGAAGAAATACCTCCAAATTTAGTTGAAAAAGCAAAACAATTAAGATATCAGACGATTGAAAGAATTATATCAGAAGATGATCAGTTGATGGAGGATTATTTAAACGGAAAAGATATACCTCTTGAAAAAATTAAGCAGGTTTTGAGAAAATCAGTTTTAAGTTATAAATTAGTTCCTGTATTATGTGGAGCTTCTCTGCAAAATAAAGGTGTTCAACTTTTACTCGATGCTATTTGTGACTATTTGCCATCTCCAAAAGATCTTCCACCTATTAAAGGTATAAATCCAAAAACCAATAAGGAGGAAGTAAGGCATCCAGATGACTCCGAGCCATTTTGCGCTCTTGCCTTTAAAATTGCAGCCGATCCTTATGTTGGTACTTTAACATATTTTAGGGTTTACTCAGGTTCATTGAAAAAGGGTTCTTATGTTTTAAACTCAACGACAGGAGAAAAAGAAAGAATTGGAAGAATTTTAAGAATGCATGCTAATCAAAGAGAGGATGTTGATGAAGTGTTTGCAGGAGATTTAGCAGCAACTGTTGGTTTGAAAAATACTTTAACAGGCCACACTTTATGCGACGAAAACCATCCTATTGTTTTAGAAAAAATTACTTTCCCAGAGCCTGTTATTTCAGTAAGAATAGAACCAAAAACAAAAGCAGATCAGGAGAAATTGTCTATAGCACTTAAAAAGTTAGCTGAAGAAGACCCGACTTTTAGAGTTAAAACTGATTTAGAAACAGGGGATACTTTAATATCTGGAATGGGAGAGTTGCATTTGGAAATTATTGTTGACAGACTAAAGAGAGAATTTAAAGTGGAAGCCAACATAGGTAAACCCCAGGTTGCTTATAAAGAAACAATTTTAGGTAAGGCTGAGGCTGAAGGAAAATATATAAGGCAATCTGGTGGAAGGGGTCAGTATGGTCATGTTTGGTTAAGGGTTGAACCCTTAGAAAGAGGCAAGGGTTTGGAATTTGTTGATGAGATTAAAGGAGGTATTATACCGCAAGAGTTTATTCCTGCAGTAGAAAAAGGTGTGAAAGAGGCTGCTGAAAAGGGAATTTTGGCAGGTTATCCCGTGGTAGACTTAAAGGTTACTTTATACGATGGTTCTTTTCACGAGGTTGATTCTTCAGAATTTGCTTTTAAAATAGCTTCATCTATAGCTCTTCAAGAGGCCTGCAAGAAAGCAAAACCTATTTTACTGGAACCAATAATGAAATTGGAAGTTATTACACCTTCCGAATTTTTTGGTGATGTTATAGGAGATTTGAATGCAAGAAGAGGAAAGATAGAGGATACAGAAGATAAAGATAACTTAAAGATTATTAAGGCAAAAGTTCCTTTAGCTGAAATGTTTGGTTATGCAACATCTCTAAGATCTTTAACTCAAGGAAGAGGTAATTTTAATATGGAATTTTCTCACTATGAACCAGTTCCCCAGAACATTGCCCAAGAAATAATAGAAGGTAAAAGGAAATAATTAAATTAAAAATATGGATTTTGAAAATTTTAAAAAAATTATAGAACACGACAAAGATGCCAAGTTTATATTTATCGAAGACGGAAAACCATCTTTTGTAATTATAAGTTTTGAGAAATATCTAAGTTTAATATCCAATGGAAATAAAATGGTTTTACAAGATACACAACAGAGCAAAAATTTAGATATTATTAAGAAAGGTTTTTTTGGAAACAATAATTATGATTTGTCGCAAAAATTAAACAAAGAACTTGATTTGTTAAAAGATGATAGTGAAAGTAATAAAGAAATTGTTGACATAGAGCATTTTTCAATTTAATTTGACTTTATTTTATTTTTTAGTATGATTAATATTATAAATATAAGGTCGTAATATAAAAAATTACTAACAAAATTATTAAAAATTTTAAATAAAAAACATGGCAGAAAAAGAAAAATTCGTAAGAGGGAAACCTCACTTAAACATTGGTACATTAGGACACGTTGATCATGGTAAAACCACAACGACAGCCGCTATTTTGCACTGCTTAAAATTAAAAGGGTTGGTAAAAGAAGAGAAATCTGTTGATCAAATTGACGCCGCACCAGAAGAAAAAGCAAGAGGATTGACTATTTCAATATCGCATTTGGAATATGAAACAGAGAAAAGACATTACGCTCATATTGATTGTCCAGGGCACGCTGATTACGTTAAAAATATGATAACAGGTGCAGCGCAGATGGATGGAGCAGTTTTAGTCGTTTCAGCAGCCGATGGTGTTATGCCACAGACAAGAGAACACGTTTTGTTGGCGAAGCAGGTTGGCGTTCCATCAATGGTAGTTTACTTAAATAAAATTGATATGGTAGATGATCCAGAACTTATAGATTTAGTTGAGGCAGAAGTTAGGGAATTGCTTAAAAAATATGATTTTCCGGGAGATGAAGTGCCTGTGGTAAGAGGATCTTCTTTGAAGGCATTAGAAGCAACATCTCCAGATGATGAATGGGCAAAGAAGATATACGCACTTTTAGATGCAGTAGATAATTATATTCCAGAGCCCCAAAGAGACATTGATAAACCATTTTTGCTGGCAATAGAAGATGTGTTTAGTATTCAAGGTAGAGGAACAGTTGTAACAGGAAGAGTTGAAAGAGGAAAATTAAAGCCAAACGATGAAGTTGAAATAGTTGGTTTAAGACCAACACAAAAAACAGTTGCTGTTTCAATAGAGATGTTTCAAAAGGTATTAGATGAAGCAGTTGCAGGTGATAACATTGGTGTTCTGTTAAGAGGTATTAAAAAAGAAGATGTTGAAAGAGGTCAGGTTTTGGCAGTACCAGGAACTATAACACCCCATACAGAATTTGAAGCAGAAGTATATGTCTTAACAAAAGAAGAAGGAGGAAGAAGTACACCTTTCTTTTCTGGTTATAAACCTCAATTTTACTTTAGAACAACAGATGTAACAGGTGAGGTAACATTGCCCGAAGGAGTTGAAATGGTTATGCCAGGAGATACAGTTAATTTAAAAGTAAAGTTAATAGCACCCATTGCTATGGAAGAGCAACAAAGGTTTGCGATCAGAGAGGGTGGTAAAACAGTAGGTGCTGGAGTAGTAACAAAGATTATAAAATAATTTTAAGCATTGTAATTCAAGAAAATGTCAGCACAAAAAGCAAAAATGAAAGCAAGAAATAAGATAAGAATAAAACTGAAAGCGTTTGATTCAAAAGTGATAGATGCCAGTGCTAAAAAAATAATGGAAACTGCCATTCGTCAGGGAAGTGATGTTGTAGGTCCAATTCCTTTGCCAACAGAAATTCAGAAAATCACAGTAAACAGATCAACATTTGTTCATAAAGATGCAAGAGAGCAGTTTGAAATAAGGGTTCACAAGCGCATCATTGACATATTAAATCCAAATCCAAAAGTAATTGATGCTTTAACAAATCTTAGTTTGCCAGCAGGTGTGAATATTGAAATAAAAATGTAAATATAATCGATATATGATAAGTTTTATAAAAATTATATAAAGTAAACAGGCCGGAATAATTTTATCTAAAACCGGCCTTTAAAGGCCGGTTTTAGATTTAGGCAATAGAAAAATTATGAAATTCATATTAGGAAAAAAAATAGGAATGACGCATATTTTTAACGAAAAAGGAGAGCAAGTTCCGGTTACTTTAGTTTTTTCAGACGGATGTGTAGTGTCACAGGTAAAAAATAAAGAAAAAGATAAATACACAGCGGTTCAAGTAGCATTTGAAAAAGTAAAGGAAAAAAATGTGCCAAAACCTGTTTTAGGTCATTTAAAAAGCAAGAAAATAGAAGGTGCTTTTAGATATTTAAGAGAGTTTAGGGTTCCTGAAAATGAAGTGCAAAACTTTAAAGAAGGAAGTGTAATTACTGTAGATGTTTTTAAACCAGGAGATATTGTTAAGGTTAGTGGAATATCAAAAGGCAAAATGTTCCAAGGAGGTGTTAAAAGATGGGGTTTTTCAGGTAGAAGTGAAACTCATGGTGTAAAACATGAGCATAGGACGATAGGTTCTGTTGGAACACAAGGACTGGGTAAAGTATTAAAAGGAAAAAGAATGCCAGGTAGAACAGGAGGAGTGAGAGTTACCCAAAGAAACCTTGAGGTTGTGTTAGTTGATAAAGAAAATAATATATTAGGTATTAAAGGATCTGTTCCAGGTAGAAAAGATACTTTATTAAAAATAGAATCAATAGATAATAAATAATATTTCATATGTCAGAGGTTCCTGTATACAATTTCAAAACAGGAGAAAAAATTGACACGGTGAATTTACCCGATAATATTTTCAATTATCCTTTAAACCAAGATTTAATTCATCAAGTTTTATATGTACAATCTTTAAGAAGGAAGCCAACATTAGCTCATACAAAAAACAGAGGTGAGGTTAGGGGAGGAGGCAGAAAGCCATGGAGGCAAAAAGGAACTGGTAGAGCAAGGCATGGGTCAATAAGATCTCCACTATGGAGAGGCGGTGGAGTTGTTTTTGGTCCAAGAAAAGAAAGAAATTACAAAAAAAACATACCAATAAAAATGAGAAGGAAAGCGCTTTTTAGTGTTTTATCGCAAAAAAACAGAGAGAAAGAATTAATAATTTTTGATAAAATAGATATTGATGAACCAAAAACCAAGATTCTTGCACAAAATTTAAAAATATTAAGGGATAAAATACAGGATTTTAAAAAAGGTTCGATGAATATTGTTTTGCCATCTAAAAATAAAAACATTTTTTTAGCGGCAAAGAATTTACCAAAAGTAAATACTATTTTGGCAAAGGATTTAAACGTGTTTGATTTATTAAATTTTAAATATGTTTTAATTGATGTGCCAGGAGTTGAGGTAATAAAAGAAACATTTAAGACATAAAAATATGAAAATTTTTGGAAGAAATAAAAAAATTAAGGATGACAAAAAAACAGAGAAAAATGAAAAAGAAGAGAATGTTGTGAAAGAAGAAAAGAAAAGTCAAGTTGTTGAGGAAAAAGAGGCAAAAGATGTAAGCTCGACAGATTCTTATTTGTATTCTTTAATAAAAAAACCAAGATTATCAGAAAAAGCTTTAGAATTGGTTTCTTCTCAAAACAAATATATTTTTGATGTTGTGGAACACGCAAACAAAACTGAGATAAAAAAAGCAATAGAAAAAATTTTTAATGTAGAAGTCGTTAAGGTAAACATTGTTAAAAGACCACATAAACCAAAAAACTTAAGAGGAATAATAGGTAAGAAAGGTGGGGGTAAAAAGGCAATAGTAACAATAAAAAAGGGCCAAAAAATACCAATTTATCCAGAACAAAAATAATAGAAACATATGGCTTTAAAGAAAGTAAAACCAGTAACTCCAGGACAGAGACATATTGTAAAAGAGGATTTTTCTATTTTGACAAAAAAAGAGCCTGAAAAATCCTTGATTGTTAGATTGCCAAAAAGAGCTGGGAGATCGAAAACAACAGGTAGGATAACTACAAGACATAAAGGAGGAGGAGCAAGAAAATTGTATAGAATTATTGAATTTGGTCAAAGGAAGCTTGGTATTAAAGCTAAAGTTTTGGCAATAGAATATGATCCTAACAGAACTGCTTTTATAGCTTTAATTCAATATGAAGATGGAGATAAAGCATATATAATAGCGCCACAGAATTTAAAAGTTGGTGATGAAGTTGTTTGCGATGAGAAAGCAGAAATAAAAGAAGGAAATAGAATGAAACTAGAACATATTCCTGTTGGTACTCTTGTGTATAATGTGGAGATAGTACCAGGAGGAAAAGGTAAAATGGTAAGGGCAGCTGGAACTTCAGCCAAGGTTGTTGCTCATGAGGGCGATTACGTGCACTTACAAATGCCATCTGGTGAAGTAAGAAAAATTCATAAAAATTGTTTTGCAAGCATAGGTGCTATTTCAAGGCCAGATTGGAGATATACCGTTATTGGAAAGGCAGGTAGAGTAAGAAAGAAAGGTATAAGGCCAACCGTTAGAGGATCAGCGATGTCAGCTGTTGCGCATCCTCACGGAGGAGGAGAAGGAAAAACAGGAATAGGTTATAAATACCCAAGAACTCCATGGGGTAAACCTGCTCGTGGGGTAAAAACAAGAAAGAGAAAGAACACAGATCAATTTATAGTTATAAGTAGACACGATCTTAAGAATAAAAATAAAGCATAAATATAAATAATTAAAACTATGACAAGAAGTTTAAAAAAAGGTCCATATATAGATAAAAGATTGTTGAAAAAGATCGAGGGCAAAAAACCGGATCCAAAATTAATAATTAAAACATGGTCAAGGAGCGCAACCATAACTCCTGAAATGGTAGGTTTTACTTTTGGTGTGCACAACGGCAAAGAATTCATTCCTGTTTATGTTACAGAGGAAATGGTTGGTCACAAACTTGGTGAGTTTGCTCCAACAACGAAATTTGTAAGACATGGTGGTAAGATGCAAAGAGAATTAGAAGCAAAGCAAAAAGAAGCTGAATTAAAGTCAATTAATAAATAAATTTTATAATTATTATGGCAGTGAAAGCTAAATTAAAATATTTAAGGATAGCGCCGAGAAAAGTGAGGTTGGTTGCTGATATGGTAAGAGGCAAAAAAGTAAATGATGCCTTAGATATTTTAAGTTTTGTTGTTAAAAGAGCTGCTAAACCATTAAAGAAACTTTTACAATCTGCGATTGCCAACGCAGAAAATAATTTTAAGTTAGACAAAGATAATTTATTTATATCTAAAATTCTTGTAAATGAAGGTCCTAAATTAAAAAGATTTATGCCAAGAGCAATGGGAAGAGCTTTTATGATTCAGAAAAAAACATCACATATAGAAATAGAACTTGATGAAATTAAAAAAAATGATAAAACAGATAGTATTGCTTCCGGAGACAAAAAACCAAGAGAATAATAAACAAAAAATAGAAGCAAAAATAAAAATATGTCACATAAAGTTCATCCAAAAATTTATAGAGTTTCAAAAACAGAAGACTGGAGATCGAGGTGGTTTGCTACCAAAAATTTTAGTGTTCTATTAGAGCAGGATTATAAAATTAGAGAATTTTTGTCAGAAAAGTTGAAGGATGCTGCGGTAAAAGATATTATAATAGAAAGAATACCTGGGAAACTAATAATTACAATAGAAACAGCTAAGCCAGCATTTATTATTGGTAAGGGTGGTAAAGGTTTAACAGAATTAAAAACTGAAATAGAAAAACTGTTAAAACTTAATCTTAAAAAGAAAAAAGAAAGAGATTATGATGTTGAAATAAATGTTAAGGAAGTAATAGATTTTTGGAAATCGGCAGAGTTAGTTTCTCAATGGATGGCAAAACAAATAGAAAATAGAGTTCCTTTCAAGAGAGTATTAAAGCAAGCAATGGCGAAGATATGTGAGAATAGAGATGTAGAAGGTGTAAAGCTTATGGTTTCTGGAAGATTAGATGGTGTTGAGATAGCAAGGACAGAGTGGATTGCAAAAGGTAAGCTTCCCAGAACTACAATTAAAAGTGATATTGACTTTGCGAGAAATACGGCTTTCTGTAGGTATGGTACTGTTGGTATAAAAGTTTGGATTTATAAAGGTGAAAGAGAAAATGTTTAAATAAAAAATTATGTTTTTCCCAAGTAGAGTAAAATATAGAAAATCGCAAAAAAGACCACAAAAAGGAGTAGATAGAAGTGGTACTTATTTAGCTTTTGGGAGTTATGGATTAAAGGCAATGGAAGCAAGGTGGATTACTTCTAAACAATTAGAGACGTGCAGAAGAGTTATAATTAGATTTTTAAAAAAAGGAGGAAAATTATGGATAAGAATCTTTCCAAACAAACCTGTAACCAAAAAAGGGAATGAAGTACCAATGGGAGGAGGTAAAGGTTCTGTAGATCATTATGTTTTTCCTGTTAGACCGAATAGAATATTATTTGAAGTAGATGGCATTTCAGAACAAGAAGCAAGAGAAGCACTTAGAATAGCAGCATCGAAGTTGCCCATTAAAACTAAGTTTGTAAAGAAAGAAGAAATATGAAGAAAAAAGAAAAACAAGCCCTAAAAGCAAAAGATGAAAAAGATTTAATAAAGCTGTTGGCTGAGAAAAGGAAAAAGTTGCAAGAATTGAGGTTTTCTATTAGTTTGGGGGAAAAAGTTAAAAACATAAAAGAAATATCAAAATTAAAAAAAGAAATAGCAGTTATCCTTACTTTTATAAATCAAAAAAGAAGAGAGAAAGAGAATAAAAGTAATTAATTTTAATATATGCCAAAAAAAGAATTAATAGGAGAAGTAGTATCAACGAAAATGCAAAAAACACTTGTTGTTAAAGTGGCAAGAGTTAAAGTTCATCCTAAATATAAAAAGAGAATAGTTGTGCATAAAAAATACAAAGCCCATTATGAGGAAGGTAATTTTAAAGAAGGAGACAAGGTTTTAATAAGGGAATCAAGACCTATTTCAAAAGATAAAAAATGGGTAGTTGTTAAAAAATTATAAAAATTATGATACAAAAAGGAACAATGTTAAAAGTAGCAGATAATTCAGGTGCAAAGTTAGTAAAGTGCATCCATATTTATGGTGGTTCAAAAAGAAGATATGCAAAATTGGGTGATGTTATTAATGTTGTTGTAAAAGAAGCAGAACCTAGAAAGGCAGTAAAAAAGCATGAAATAATAAGAGCCGTTGTTGTAAGGCAAAAAAAACCATATAGAAGAAAAGATGGTTCTTATATTTATTTTGATGATAACGCTTGTGTTCTTTTGGATGGTAATACAACAAATCCAAAAGGGACAAGAATTATTGGCCCAATAGCAAGAGAAGTAAGAGAAAAAGGTTTTAGTGAAGTTGCTGGATTAGCAGAAGATATATTATAAAAATATGCAGAATAAACTTAAGATAAAAAAAGGAGATACTGTATTAGTAATCTGTGGTAAGGATAGAGGTAAAACAGGTAAGATTTTGAAGTGTTTCCCAAAATTAAGGAAAGTTATTGTTGAAAAAGTTAACATCAAAAAGAAGCATATGAAGCCAAGAAGACAAGGAGAAAAAGGTCAAATAATTGAATTTCCAGCCCCCATCAATGTTTCCAACGTAAAATTTATATGTCCTAAATGTTCAAAGCCAACAAGATTAGGATATAAAGTTTCAGGTCGAACAAAAAAAAGAATTTGCAAAAAATGTAAAAGTGAAGTATAAATATATGATTACACTAACGAAAGAAAAAGTTAAGGAGGTTAGAGAACAGATAAAAAGAGATTTAAGTTTAAAAAACATTAACCAAGCCCCTAAATTGGAGAAGATAGTTTTGAATGTTGGTTTTGGTAGAATGGTGGCTGGTAAGTCATCAGATGAACAAATGAAAATAAGAGAAGATATATTGAAGAACCTCTCTTTAATTGCTGGACAAAAAGCAGTTTTTACAAAGGCAAGGGGAGCAGTTTCAGCATTCAAGATAAGAAAAGGTATGATAATCGGTGCGAAAGTGACTTTAAGGGGCAATAGAATGTATGATTTTTTTGATAGATTTATAAATATAGTTTTGCCGAGAATAAGAGATTTTAGAGGAATATCACTTAACAGTATTGATAAATGGGGTAATTTAACAGTTGGAATAAGAGAAGTTATAGTTTTTCCAGAAATATTACCAGAAAATTTAAAATATCCCTTTGGTTTAGAAGTTACTTTGCATTCTACGGCCAAAGATAAAGAAACAGGGATACTATTTTTTAAAAAATTAGGAATACCATTTCAAGAAAAATAAAAATATGCCGACATTAGCACAAATAGTAAAATCAAAAAAGAAACCAAAATATTCAACGAGAATTGTAAGGAGGTGTTTTAGATGCGGTAGAAAACGTGGTTATATGAGAAAATTTGGACTTTGCAGAATATGTTTTAGAGAAATGGCAAACGAAGGTTTAATCCCAGGCGTTAGAAAATCTTCATGGTAAATAATTTTAAAATTTATGTTAGATCTAATAGTTGATTTTTTAAACAGAATAAGAAACGCTCAAATGGCACAGAAAAGTGTTGTATATATTCCTTTTTCAAACTTAAAATATGAAATAGCAAGTTTGTTGGAAAGAGAAAACTTTATTGATAAAGTTGAGAGAAGAGAAAGAAAGGGTAAAAAGTTTATAAAAATATATCTTAAATATACAGAAAACAAACAACCTGCAATTTCAGGATTAAGACGTATATCAAAACAAGGGCAAAGAATTTATGCAGGTTATGACGAGATTTCAAAATATAAAAAAGGTTACGGTATTGTTGTGTTAACAACTTCAAAAGGTATTTTAACAGATAAAGAGGCAAGAAAAGAAAAGGTTGGAGGAGAGTTAATTTGTGAAGTTTGGTAAAAAATATGAGTAGAATAGGCAAAAAACCAATTAAAGTAGAGGAAGGGGTTGATATTAAATTAGAGAATGGAAAGGTTAAAGTAAAAGGTCCAAAAGGGGAACTAACTTTTGATATTCCACCATATATAACAGTTGAAAAAAAAGATAACGAGGTGATAGTAAAACCTATAGAAAAATTTCCTAAAAGATTGAAAAATCAAGTAAAAGCACTATGGGGAACAACGAGGGCAATAATTAATAATATGGTTCAGGGAGTTTTAAGAGGTTATGAAAAGAAACTACAAATAGAAGGAATAGGTTATAAAGCAAGTGTACAGGGTAAAGATTTGATATTAGAAGTTGGTTTTACTCATCCAGTAAAAGTTCAATGCCCAGAAGGTATACAGTTTTCAGTAGAAAAGAATATAATTACAGTTTCTGGAGTCGACAGGCAAAAAGTTGGTCAAATTGCAGCTTTTATAAGATCAATTAAAAAACCAGACCCATATAAAGGTAAGGGGATAAGATACGTGGGAGAGCAAATTAGAAAGAAATTAGGTAAAAAAGCAGTAGGAGCAGGAGCATAAAAAATAAAAATATGAATATTAAAGAAAAAATAGAAAAAAGAAAAAGAAGGATCAAGAGAGTAAGATCTAAGATTATTGGAACAAAAGAGAGGCCACGCCTTTATGTTTTTAAATCTAATAAGTATGTATATGCAGGTTTAGCAATTGATTTGGAAGATACATCAAAAACTCTTTTTTATATTTCAACAAAAGATATAAAAAATAATAAAAAACCATTAGAAAAAGCCCTAGAATTAGGTAAAATTGTTGGAGAAAAAGCGAGACAAATAGGAATAGATAAAGTTGTTTTTGATAGAAGAGGTTATAAATACCATGGAATAGTAAAAAATATAGCTGAGGGTGCAAGGCAAGTAGGGTTAAAATTCTAAAAATATGGCAAAAAGAAATTTAAAACAAAAAAATAATAACGAAGAACAGTTAGAATCAAAACTTATTGATTTGGCAAGAACGATAAGAGTTACTGGTGGTGGAAAGCATCTAAGTTTTAGAGCTGCTGTAGTTGTTGGTGATAAAAGGGGAAAAGTGGGTTTTGGAATTGGAAAAAGTAAAGATACAACAGAAGCAATAGAAAAGGCATTTAAGCAGGCAAAGAAGAATATGTTTCCTGTCGTTATAAAAGATGAGACAATTCCTCATAAAGTTTACGCAAAGCATGATGCTGCTGAAGTTTATTTATTTCCTCAAAGAAAAGGAATAGGTATTGTAGCAGGTGGTGTTGTGAGAGTTATTTGTAATTTTGCCGGTATTAAAAATGTTTCTTCAAAAATTATTGGAAGGACAAAAAATAAAATTAGCAATGCCTTAGCAACAATTAAAGCACTAAAGAAATTAAAACCGATTGTCACAAAAGAAAACAAAGAAGATATTAAAAACGAAGAGTCAGCGCAAAGTAATTAAAAATATGCAAATTCATCAATTACAACGAAAAACTAAATTAAAGAAAAGGAAAAGAATAGGAAGAGGAGGAAAAAGAGGCACTTATAGCGGAAGAGGTGCTAAAGGGCAACGTTCAAGGGCGGGAAGAAATTTGCAGCCTTTAGTTAGGATTTTAATTAAAAGATATCATAAATTAAGAGGATATAAGTTTAATCCTGTTAGAGAGAAATTTATTGCCTTAAAACTATCTCTTATTAACAAACATTTTAGCGACGGCGATAAAATAACTCAACAGGTTTTAAGAGATAAAAAATTAATAAACCAAAACGAAAAAGCAAAAATAGTCGGTGATTCAAAAGAAATTGAATTTAATAAAAAATTACATATAATAGATGTGCCGGTAAGTTCTAAAGTAAAAGAATTAATAAAAAGCAAAGGAGGCACGGTAGAAAATTAATATGACTAATTTTTTTGAAAAAATATCTTATATTTTCAAGTTACCTGACTTAAGAAATAAAATACTCTTCATTTTATTAGGATTTTTAATTTTTAGAATAGTAGCTAACATACCAGCCCCTGGTATAAACGAATTACAACTCAAAGAATTTTTTGCAAGGTTTGAATTTTTTGGTTTGTTGAGCGCTTTTACAGGTGGAGCCTTGGATAATCTTTCTATCGCAATGTTGGGGTTAGGTCCTTATATTACGGCGAGCATTATAATGCAGCTTTTGACAATGGTTTTTCCAAGTCTTGAAAAAATGTACAAAGAAGAAGGTGAAGTTGGAAGAAAAAAAATAAATCAATACGCAAGGTTTTTAACAGTTCCAATAGCCTTTGTGCAAGGTTATGGGACGTTAATGTTTTTACAAAATCAAAGAGCTATCACTTTTGCCGACACAGAATCTTTGATTTTATCTTTGTTTACAATTGTAGCAGGAGCCGTATTTTTAATGTGGCTTGGTGAAATTATCTCAGAAAAAGGTATTGGAAATGGAATTTCTTTGTTAATTTTTGCCGGAATAGTTTCAGCCCTCCCAACTAATATAAGATCTACTGCGCTTTCTTTCACTGATCAAAGTCAAATAATTTCTTACTTAGAATTTTTTGTGATGGCTTTTGCTATTATAACATTGGTTGTATACGTGCAGGAAGCAAGAAGGAATATACCTGTTTCTTACGCAAGAAGAGTAAGGGGTATGAAACTATATGGAGGAGTTGCAACTTATCTTCCTTTGCAGTTAAATCCAGCTGGTGTTATACCAATTATATTTGCCTTTTCCTTTTTACTTTTACCAGGAACTTTAGGCGCTATTTTATCTAACTTTGGAGGTTTTATAGGTTTTGCAGCCGAAAGAATATCTAATATATTCAAAGACCAACTTGTTAACGGCGTTTTATTATTCTTCTTAATTATTGGTTTTACATATTTTTATACTGCTGTTATTTTTGATCCAAAGACAATTTCAAATAATTTGCAAAGAATGGGTGGATTTATTCCTGGTATAAGACCTGGGACTCCAACAGTAAATTATTTGTATTATGTTTTAAATAGAATTTTATTCGTTGGGGGTATAACTCTTGGTATTGTTGCTTTGATGCCATCTATTGCAGGAGCTTTTACCAACGTACACACATTTGGATTTTTTATAGGAGGAACGTCTGTTATAATTATAGTGTCTGTTATTATTGATTTGATAAACAAAATAAACGCCCAATTAAAAATGAGAGAATACGACACTATATAAAAGTAAAAAAATGCATAGACCCCAAAAAAGAGAAAAACCTTTTATAATTATTTTGGGACCCCCTGGCGCTGGAAAAGGCACACAGGCAGAACTTTTAAGAGAAAAGTTTGATTTCTACTACCTTGAAACAAGCAGAGTTTTAGAAAAAATTATTTTCCACCCTCAAGAAGAATTTATAGAGGTAAACGGCGAAAAATTTTATTTGGAAAAAGAAAGAGAAAATTTTGTTAAGGGAATTTTATTATCGCCGCCTTTTGTTTCTTATATAATAAAAGAAAAATTAAAGGAAGTTAAGAAACTTGATATGGGTGTTGTTGTTGTCGGCTCTCCAAGAACTGTTTACGAATGCGAAGAGCTAATGCCGTTTATTATTGACCTTTTTGGAAAAGAAAATATAAAAGTTGTACTCATAGACATATCTTCTAAGGAAACAATATTTAGAAATTCTCACAGAAGAATATGCTCTTTGAGCAGGCATCCAATTATTTATTCTGAAGAAACTAAAGATTTAACAATATGCCCCTTAGATGGTTCAGTTCTTTTGAGAAGAAAAGGTTTAGACGACCCCGAAGTTATAAAAACAAGGCTAAAAGAATATAGAGAAAGAACATTACCTCTATTAAAGTGCATAGAAAATCTTGGAATAAAAATCTCAATTGTTAACGGCGACGATACACCTTCAAATGTGTTTCAATCTCTCTTGAGCGTGTTAAACTTAGAGGAATAAAAACTATCTTTTCCAACGACTTTAGTTTTTGCTATTATTTACTATAAGCTTTTTTATTATGCAACCAGAATTAAAAACAAAAAAAGAAATAGAAATAATGAGAGAAGGTGGTAAAAAACTAGCCCGCATTTTTGATGTTGTTAAAAAAGAAATAAGACCTGGTATTACACCTTGGTATTTGGAGGAACTTGTGGAAGATTTAATAAAGAAAGAAGGGGCAAAACCTGCTTGTAAAAATTACAAAACATCAGAGTTTGCAGAATCTTATCCTTGTTGTATCTGCGCTTGCGTGAATGAGCAAATTGTTCATGTTGTTCCCGAAAAAGACAGAGTTTTAAAAGAAGGCGACATTATAACAGTAGATACTGCTATAATATGGCAAGATTTCTATGTAGATAAAGCAATAACTTTTCCTATTGGTAAAGTTGATTTTGAAGTTCAAAGATTTTTAAGGGTTGGCAAAAAAGCCTTAAAACTTGGCATTAAAAAAGCAAAAGTTGGCAATACTTTGGGCGATATTGGAAATACAATTCAAAGATTCGTGGAGTCTCAAGGCTTTACTATTTTAAAAGAATTTTGCGGTCATGAAATAGGAAGAACTTTTCATGGCAGTTTTAATGTTTTAAACTTTGGCAAAAGAAAAAAAGGCTTGCCAATACAAGAAGGAATGACTTTTTGCATAGAGCCAATAATAAGTATGGGTTCTAATGAAATAGTTCCTTTGCCAAAATTCGGCTATATCACCAAAGATAAATCACTTGCTTGTCACTTTGAAGATACAATAGCGATTGTAAACGGAAAAGCGCAAGTTTTAACCCAACTTTAATTTTATGGAACAAAACTCAAACATTAGAAATTTTTGTATAATAGCCCATATAGACCACGGCAAATCTACTTTAGCCGACAGATTTTTAGAATTAACAGGGGCTGTTGATAAAAGTAAAATGGTAGAGCAGTATCTCGATAGCATGGATCTTGAAAGAGAAAAAGGCATAACCATAAAAATGCAGCCAGTTACTATGCACTATAAAGGATACACTTTAAACTTAATCGACACACCTGGTCACTATGATTTTAGTTATGAGGTTTCAAGATCCCTTAAGGCTGTGGAAGGAGCAATTTTATTGGTCGATGCAACAAAAGGAGTTCAAGCGCAGACAATCTATAATTTAGAAATGGCATTATCCGCCAATTTGGAGATAATACCTGCAATCAACAAAATAGACCTTCCTTTGGCTAGGATAGACGAAGTTTTATCTCAGTTATCGGATTTGTTAGGTGTTAAAGAGGATGAGGTTTTTAAAATTTCTGCTAAAACAGGACAAGGCGTCGAAAAACTTTTAGAAGCTGTAATAGAGAGGATTCCACCGCCTTCCTCTTCCCAAGAGAAAAGATTAAAAGCCTTAATTTTCGATTCTTTGTATGATAACTATAAAGGAGTAGTAGCATTTGTAAGGGTTTTTGAAGGAGAAGTGAAAGCAGACGATAAAATTTTATTGTTTGCCTCAAAAGAACAATCTCAAGTAAAGGAAGTTGGAATTTTTACGCCAGATTTTAAGCCAAAAGATGTATTAAGAGCAGGTGAGATAGGCTATATTGCGACTGGCATAAAAGATGTTTCGAAAGTAAGAGTAGGTGACACAATTTTTACAATAAACGATATTAATTATATTAAAGATTTCAACTTCCTTAAACCTTTAGAGGGTTACAAAGAACCATTGCCAAATGTTTTTATGGGTATTTATCCAAAAAATCCAGAGGAATTTGATGACCTTAAAAACGCTTTTCAAAAAATAAAACTTACTGATTGGTCATTTCATTTTGAGGCAGAATCTCCAAATATGTTAGGTAGAGGTTTTAGATGTGGTTGTTTGGGGACTTTACACGCCGAAATAATAGTTGAAAGAATAAAAAGAGAATTTGGTCTAGAACTTTTACTTTCCGTGCCTCAACCTGTTTACAAATATATAACGAAAGACAACAAAGAAGATTATATTTATTCTCCTTCTCAATGGCCCAATTTGGCTTTTATCAAAGAAATTTTAGAGCCGTGGGTAAACTTAAGAATAATTGTGCCATCCCAATATGCAAGCAATGTATATCAATTAATGGATACCTTAGAGACAAAAGAATTTAAAGACATTAAAAATTTATCATCACAGACTCTTTTAATGGAATTTGAAGTGCCATTAAGAGAAATAATTTATGGTTTTTACAACAATTTGAAAAACTGCACTCAAGGTTATGCTTCAATGAGTTATGAAAATATAGGTTATAAAAAAGCAAATCTTGTAAAATTAGATGTTTTAATTTTAGGCAAAAAAGAAGAAGCGTTTTCAAAAATAGTATCTGCCCAAAAAGCGCAGAAAGAAGCGAAAAATTTAGCTCAAAAAATAAAAGAAAATATTCCTCCTCAATTATTCGCTGTTCCGGTTCAAGTTGCTATAGGAGGTAAAATAATAGCAAGAGAGACAGTAAAAGCAAGAAGAAAAGATGTTACAGCGCCCTTATATGGTGGTGATGTAACAAGAAAAATGAAGTTGTTGGAAAAACAGAAAAAAGGTAAAAAAGAAATGCAAAAGAAAGGAAGAGTAAGAATTCCTTACGAAAACTTCATTAGAGTTTTTACTCAGGAATAATTTGAATTTTTTAGTTTATTTGTTAATTTAAATTATTAAAAAGTCGTAAAAAGATAAGAGAACACCATTGCAAAAGCAGTAATGACAGCAATAATGCCAAATAATACCCTCGTCCTTTTTTTGGTAAGATATTGAAGCATAAAATTTATGAATTATTATAATAAACCTTCAAAATTTCCTTTAATTGTTGGAGTGGTTATAATTTTTTTAAGTTTAAGTTTTACATTTTTTATAATATACAGTATTTTCAAAAAAGAGGCAAGAGAACAAAAAATTAAAGATCAGGTGGTGGAATTGCAAAGGAAAATAGAAGAACTTGAAAGTAAAAAGAAATCATTTGAAAATATTGAAGCATCTTTGGGAAATAATTATTTTTTTGAGAAAGAAGTCCGTTTGAAACTAAACTTAAAAAAACCCGGAGAAAAGGTTATAACTATTTTAAGGGAAGAAAATAATAAAAAAGAGGAAGAGAAAAAAACTCCCTGGTGGCAGATTTTTAATAAATAATTTTGCGGGTATGGTGCAACGGCAACACGCTTCCTTCCCAAGGAAGAAATACGGGTTCGACTCCCGTTACCCGCACAAATTATACACATTAACAATATGGCAAGATTTGTTGATATAGAAACTCCATATTCGGGATATTTAGGGAATAATGAAGAAGAAATCAAACGGAATCTTCTTTATGCTAGAATGTGCACAAGAGGCAGTTTGTTGCATATAGAAATACCTTCATTCTCGAGAACATGAGAATATTATTTAGGATAATTTCTTTTATATTTTTATTTTTCCTTTAAAGTAGTCAAGAAAATTTTACTTTAAAAATTGAGTAAATTCTTTCATTTCTTTTTGGTATAGTTTTATTTTTTCTTCTCTTTTTTCTTCCGGGATTACTGATAATATTTCATTTCCTATAGATGCTAATTTAAATCCATAACCGATCGGGTTTATACCAAGCATAACATCATAATCTACTTTTCTATTCTCGTAAAAACATACTTAAAAGATTTATGACCATCTTTTGATATTCTAAAACTTTTCTTTCAACATCTTTTCTTACTCATACCAATTTTCAATCAAAGGTTCTTCTGGTTTTATTAATATCCATGGTCCTATCTGTCTGTCTTTTTCAAAATGTCCTTCACAAGATTGCACTGTTCTTATTTTATAAGCATTGAGCATTATAACAGTTTCTTTAATATTTTCTTCTATTTTCATACCCAGATTATCTCTTAGATTTTCTACCATATTTTTTATTTTGTTTAATTATTCTTGAGCTTTCTCATTCCATTCTTCTTTTACTACTCTTTCTTTAGGATTGTATTTTTCTCCTTCCATAATGTTATAATATTTGTTGATTTTTATAATTTTATAATGTAACCTTTATTTATTAAATTTTATTATAAACCTTTTCTTAAATCAAAACTTTTATGACACTTTTTGTGGTTCCAACTCCAATAGGAAATTTAAAAGATATAACTTTTAGAGCAGTTGAGGTTTTAAAATCTGTTGATTATATTATATGCGAAGACACAAGAAGAACTAAGATATTACTCAACCACTATGATATTAAAGACAAAAAATTAATTTCATATTTCGCTCCAAAAGAAGACTTAAAAATTCCCAAAATTCTTGAACTTCTAAAAGAAAAAGATGCCGCTTTGGTTGTTGACGCCGGCTTCCCTGGTGTTTCAGATCCGGGGCACAAATTAATTAATAAATGCTTAGAAAAAGATATAAAAGTTGAGGTTTTACCAGGACCTTCTGCTTTTTTAACTGCTTTAATAGGCTCTGGTCTTCCAACAAATAAATTTTTATTTTTAGGTTTTCTTCCTAAAAAAGGCTTGCAAAACTATTTACTAAAATTCAAAGATATAGATGCCACTTTAATTTTTTATGATTCTCCTCAAAGGTTATCGAAAAATCTTAATGTTATTAAAAATGTTTTTGGCAATGCAAAAGTTGTTGTTGCCAGAGAACTTACCAAAGTTTTTGAGGAATACATAAGAGGAACAATAGATGAAGTTTTAAATATCATTTCGGAAAAGAAAATAAGAGGTGAGGTGACAGTGATATTAAAAATATAAGAAACTTAAACCCTTCTTACATATTCTCCTGTTTCTGTATTTATTTCTATAACATCACCTTCTTCAACAAATAAAGGAACATTGATTGTAGCACCTGTTTCAATTTCAACTTGTTTTGTTCCTCCTTGTGCTCTATCGCCTTTGATTCCTGGAGGAGCTGACACAACTTTTAACTGTACTTTTATTGGCAACTCTACGCCTACTATATTATTATTAAACTTTATTGCTTTCACATCCATGCCGGTTTTTAAAAATTTTTTAGCATCACCAATAATATTTTCATCAAGTTCAAATCTATTTGCTTTGTTTCCTTTTTCGCAAAAAACATATCTGCCTCTGTGACTATATATAAATTCAGCATCTGTTTTTTCTATCTCAGCCTCTTCAAACTCATCGCTTGCGTGGAATGTTTGAGTTAGAAACTCACCAGATATTAAATTTTTTATTTTAACTTTTACTACCGCTTGCCCTCCTGCTCTTTTAATAAGGTTGTATTCTAAAACAATATAAGGATTATTTTTATAAATGAAAATAGTTCCTTTTTTAAGATCAGTATAACTCAACATAAGTAACTTTATTTTTTAATAAATTGTGATATAATAAAAATATAAAAAAATTAAAATAAATTCAAGTTCTAAAATGATTGGAGGAAATTTTACAAACAAAGCTCAGGAAGCTTTACTTTTGGCTCAAAACATTTCAAAAAAACATCGACATCAACAAGTAGATGCCCTTCATTTGTTATTGGCTTTACTTGAACAAGAAGGGACGATTGTAACATCAATGTTAACAAAGCTTGGTGTTGATTTTGAAGATTTAAAACAAAAAACAATAAAACAAATAACAAGAATGCCACCTATATTCGCGCCTAATATTGCAGGCCAACTTTATCTTACCCAAGATATGGCAAGTGTTTTAGAGCAAGCAAAAGAAGAAGCATTTGCTATGGGAGATGAGTTTATATCTGTTGAGCATTTGTTTTTGGCATTGTTGGAAGTTCCAACAAAAGCAAAAAGTATTTTGGATACGGTAACAGTAATTGATACATCTGGGGGTTCAGGGCAGGTGTCATTTCAAAAACTTACAAAAGAAAAAGTTTTGAAAATTCTTTCAGATTTAAGAGGCGGGGTGAAAATAACTTCACCTGAACCTGAGGCAACTTTCGAAGTTATTGAAAAATATACAGTCAACCTAACTGATGAAGCAAGGAAAGGAAAGCTTGATCCTGTTGTTGGAAGAGAAGAAGAAATGAGAAGAGTAATGCAAATACTTTGCAGAAGAACAAAAAACAACCCTGTTTTAATAGGAGAGCCCGGTGTTGGAAAGACAGCAATTGTTGAAGGATTAGCCCAAAAAATTGTTAAAGGAGAAGTTCCTGAAAGTTTGCGTGACAAAGAAATAATTTCTTTAGATATGGGCGCTTTAATAGCAGGAACAAAGTATCGTGGTGAGTTTGAAGAAAGAGCAAAAGCGCTACTAAAAGAAATTAAAAGAGCAGGAGGAAGATATATTTTGTTTATCGACGAAATCCATACATTGGTTGGAGCAGGAGGAGCAGAAGGCGCAATTCAAATGCAAGATTTACTAAAACCAGCCTTGGCAAGGGGAGAATTAAGGTCAATAGGAGCAACAACCTTAAATGAATATCAAAAATATATAGAAAAAGACGCTGCTTTGGAAAGAAGATTCCAACCTGTTTATGTTTCAGAACCATCAATAGAAGATACGATAACTATATTAAGAGGTATAAAAGAAAAATACGAGGCTCATCATGGTATTAAAATTTTAGACGAAGCAATAGTAGCAGCTGTAAATTTGTCCGCAAGATATATTACCGATAGATTTTTACCAGACAAAGCAATAGATTTGTTAGATGAAGCTTGTGCTGCTTTAAGAATGGAAATAGAATCAAAACCAGAAGAACTTGAAAAAGTTGAAAAAGAAATACAAAAATTTGAAATGGAAATGGAAGCAATTAAAAAAGAAAAAGGTGCGTCAATTCAAAAAAGATTAAAGGCAATTCAAAGGCAAATAGCAGATTTACTCGAAAAGAAAAAGCACGTAGAAATGAAATGGGAAACGGAAAGAAATTTAATAAAAGAAATAAAAGATATAAAAAGAGAAATAGATAACACTTACTTTCAAATAGATTTAGCCCAAAGAGAAGGGGATTTGCAAACAGCAGCGGAATTTAAATACGGAAGATTGCCAGAATTAATGAAACAACTTTCAGAGAAAGAAAAAAAACTTAGAAAAATACAATCTAACAAGCCATTATTAAAAGAGCAGGTAACTCAAGAAGATATAGCCGCCGTTGTTTCAAGGTGGACGGGAATTCCTGTTACAAGGCTTGTTGAGGATGAAGCAAAAAAACTTTTGAAGATAGAAGAATATTTATCAAAAAGAGTTGTTGGGCAGGAAGAAGCAATAAAAGCATTAGCAAACGCTATAAGAAGGGCAAGGGCGGGAGTTGCAGAGGAAAAAAGACCATTAGGATCTTTTATGTTTTTGGGTCCAACAGGAGTTGGTAAAACAGAAACAGCAAGAGCGCTCGCAGAGTTTTTGTTTAACGATGAAAACGCAATGATAAGGCTTGATATGTCAGAGTATATGGAAAAGCACGCTGTATCGAAAATAATAGGTTCTCCCCCAGGCTATGTTGGTTATGAAGAAGGCGGTCAGTTAACAGAAAAAGTAAGAAGAAGACCTTACAGTGTTATTCTTTTTGATGAAATAGAAAAAGCACATCCAGAAGTATTCAACATTTTACTTCAAATTTTAGAAGATGGCAGGCTAACAGACGCCAAAGGCAGAGTTGTTTCTTTCAAGAACACTATCTTAATAATGACCTCTAACATTGGCTCAGAATACATTATCCAAATGGCTCCAATGGGTTTTGTTGAAGAGCAAATAAGTGAAGAGGATATAAAAGAAATAAAAGAATCAGTAAAAGCAAAGGTTTTTGATTCTCTAAGGGAGTACTTCAAGCCAGAGTTTTTAAACAGAATAGATGAGATTATAATCTTTAATTATCTTGGTAAGACAGAAATAAGGCAAATAGTTGAATTAGAACTTCAAAAAGTTGCCAAAAGATTAGATCAAAAAGACATTACTTTATCTTTTGACCCAAAAATAAAAGACTATCTTGCTGAGAAGGGTTTTAATAGGGAACTTGGAGCGAGGCCATTGAGAAGAGTTATTCAAAAAGAAGTTTTAGATAAACTTGCATGGTATATAATAGAAGGTTCAGTTAAAGAAGGAGATAGGGTACATGTTAGTTTTGATCCTAAAAAGCAAGAAGTTGTTTTCAGCGCCAGTAAGAACGCAAAAGTTAAACAAGAAGCATAAGTTTATTGACAATTTAAGTTAAAATTAATTTAATTTTATAATAACTAAAAATGGATTATCAAAACATTTGTAAAAAATTAATCCAACCACTTCCATCAAAATATCAAGATGTGATAGCAAACAGATTTGGTTTAGGTGGTGGCACAAAAACTACCTTACAGGCACTAGGCAACAAATATAATATTACAAGAGAAAGGGTAAGGCAGATTCAAAATAGAGCTTTATCTCTGATAAAACAGACAAATAAAAAAATTATAGAGGAGGCAGCAAAAGAAATAGAATATGTCTTGAAAAAGGAAGGTGGAATTAAAAGAGAAGACATCTTACTTGAAAAAGTTGACAAAGAGAACGCTAACGAGGTTTTCTTTCTACTACACTTAGCAGATCCTTTTTATAGAGGAGGTGGGAATGAAAAAATTCATTTTGTTTGGTCTATTGGAAAAGAAAAAGTTGACGAAGCAGAACAATTTATAACTGATATAATAGAGCAATTAGAAGATATAGGAGAGCCTGTTTCTTTGGTTGATTTAGATATACCAAAAAATCTTGATAGAAAATGGATAAACTCTGTTATAGAAGCGTCCAAAACAATTCAATTTACAAGAGATGATCTTGTTGGTCTTTATTTTTGGCCAGAAGTAAACCCTAAATATATAAGGGATAAAGCATATTATGTTTTAAAAAGAGAAGGAAAACCTTTACATTTTGTTGATATAGCCAAAAAAATAAATGAAATTTTCTTTCAAAATGATAAAAGAGCGCAGACAAATGTCAAAACAGTTCACAACGAATTAATAAAAGATGAAAGATTTGTTTTAATAGGAAGAGGGTTGTATGCTCTATCAGAATGGGGCTATCAACCAGGATTTACAAAAGAAATTATCGCGAGAGTTTTAAAGGAAGCGGGAAAACCTCTGTCTTTTGAAGAAATTAAAAACAAAGTATTACTTCAAAGAAAAATAAAAGAAAATACAATTATTTCTGTTTTGTCTAACAACAGAAATATATTTTTAAGAACAGAAGATGGCAAATATTATTTAAAGGATGAGTAACTCTTTTTGAATTATGGATGCTCTTTCCATTTTACAATTTTTGCAATATGTGTCTAGTTTAGTAAAACCAATAAAAGAATTTCTCATGAATTTTTTAATAGATTGGTGGTGGTTAATTGCGCCTTTTATCCTATGGAGACCTTTTTATTTGTTATGGCATTGGTGGAGAAATGAAATTTTCTTTTCTTATATAAAGTTTGTTTTTCTGGAGGTTATTCTTCCAAAAGAAACAAAAAAACCTTTAAGGGCAATGGAGCAGGTTATAAGTAGTATATGGGGTAGTGTTTATGATCCTCCAGATTGGTGGGAAGAGCATATAGAAGGTAAGGTTATTTTAAGTGTAGTTTTTGAGATTATAAGTTTGGAGGGTAAAATTCATTTTTTTATAAGGGTGCCAGAACGCGCTAGGGCAGGCGTAGAATCATCTATTTATTCTCAATATCCTGACGCTGAAATCATAGAAGTAGACGATTACACAAAATATGTTCCTCAGGACATTCCAAATAAAGATTGGGATTGCTGGGGTTTCGACGTCCAACTTTTAAAACCAGAAGTTTATCCAATTAGGACCTATGAAATGTTTTTTGAGGAAAGACCTGAAACAACAGAAGAAAAAAGATTAGACCCTCTCTCTCCACTTTTAGAGGGTATGACAAAATTAAATAAAGGAGAGCATATGTGGCTTCAAATAGTAGTAAAGCCAATAGCGCCGGCAGATTATCCTTATCCAGAAATTGGCAAAAAAGAAGTAAATAAATTAATGAAAAGAGTTAAGGAAGAAAAAAAAGGAACTAAAAGTTTAATAGAAATGATAATAGATGAATTTATTTTTTTGTTTACAGGCAAAAAGCCTCCAACAGAAGCTCAAAAATCTGCTGAAACAAGCGCGCTTTTTACAGAGTATATTTTTGGCTTAACAGAGGACGAAAGAAAAGTTATAGCAGCGATAGAGAAGAAAGTAAGTAAATTTTGTTTTATGGGATTTATAAGGTTCTTGCATGTATATAAAAGAGATTCTGTTAGTACCGCTGCAAAACCTGTAGTTATTGGTTTTCTTGAGTCATTATCAACAACAAACCTAAATACAATGAAGCCTTGGGGTGAAACTATCACAAAGGTTCATAAACACTGGTTCTTACCTTACAATTTATTTTTACCACGACTTTTATATCTTAAAAAAAGAAAAATGTTTAATAATTATATGATGAGAGTGCCACCTAAATTTCCAAACCCCGGAGGGACATTCATTTTAAATACCGAAGAATTAGCAACATTATTTCATTTCCCAAGCAGAGACATATCGCCAGTGCCGTTTATTAGGAGAGTTGAGGCTACGAAAGGAATACCCCCTTCAACTATACCATTAGAATAAAAGTATGATTTTAAAAGACATACAAGACAACAAACTAATACCAAAAAAAGATCTTTGTATAATGGGAGAGATAAACTTTAGAAATACAAAGCGTCGTTTTGGAATAAAATTAGACGACAGAAGACGCCATATCTATAGTGTTGGTAAAACAGGTATGGGTAAAACAGAATTTTTAAAATCAATGGCAATTCAAGATATTTTGGTTGGCCACGGAGTTGCTTTTATTGACCCCCATGGTGACGCTGCCGACTCCCTTTTAGATTTTATTCCAGAACAAAGGCAAAAAGATGTTATCTATTTTAATCCTTCTGATGTAGATTACCCTATTGCTTTTAACATAATGGAGAACGTTGACTACAAAAATAGGCATCTTGTTGCAGGTGGTCTTTTAGGGATATTTAAAAAACTTTGGCCTGATGTTTGGTCTCCAAGAATGGAATATATTTTAAACAACTGCATTTTAGCTCTTTTGGAAACCCCAGACGCGACTCTTTTGGGAATAAACAAACTTTTAGCAAACGAAGAATACAGGAAAAAAGTTTTAACCTATGTTAAAGATCCTGTTGTAAAATCGTTCTGGTTGCAAGAATTTGCAAGGTACACCCAAAGATACGAAGTTGAAGCAACAGCAGCGGTTCAAAACAAAATAGGTCAATTCATTTCAATCCCCTTGATAAGAAATATTGTTGGTCAAAAACGTTCAACAATAGATATAAGAAAAATAATGGACGAAGGAAAAATTTTAATAGTAAATATATCAAAAGGAAAAATAGGCGAAGATCAATCAAACTTATTGGGCGGTTTAATAATTACAAAACTTCAATTGGCAGCAATGTCTCGCGTTGACATACCAGAAGATGAGAGAAAAGATTTCTTTTTATATGTAGATGAGTTTCAAAACTTTGCTACCAAATCTTTTGCAACAATTTTATCAGAAGCGAGAAAATACCGCCTTTCCATTATTTTAACTCACCAATATATATCTCAAATGGAAGAGAGCGTAAGAGATGCCGTTTTTGGGAACGTTGGCACAATTGTCTGTTTTAGAGTTGGAGCAGAAGACGCAGAATTTTTGCAAAAAGAATTCGACCCTGTTTTTACAGCAGAAGATCTTGTAAATCTTCCAAAGTATAATATGTATGTAAAACTTATGGTAGATGGCGTAACTCAAAGGCCATTTTCGGCCCGAACCCTACCGCCTTTCAAACCGCCAGAATTATCATTTAGAAAAGAAGTAATAGAAAATTCAAGAAAGCAATACGCTGTTGAAAGAGAAAAAGTTGAAAAAGAAATACTTGCTTTTATAGGAGAGATAAAAGAACCGCCTCAAAGATTGAAGTTATACGATGCCATTTGTTCAAACTGCGGTAGAAGAGAAAAGGTGCCGATTGACCCTTCTGTATCGCCGCCTCTTTGTAAATCCTGCCGAAAGAAAATGGGATTAAGGAAAGAACAAAAAATCCAAAATCAAGCAAGCAAAGCTAACACAATTTCAAATCAAGATAAAAAACCAGATTCTTCAGTTCAAGAACAACGAGTTTCTCAAGAGCCACCGCAAGTACAACCGCCTATCAAAAAAGCAGGTTTATTAAAACCTGGCGATAAAGTAATTTTTTAAAAATATACTTATGCTAAAAATATTTTCAAAAAAAGATATATTCAAGAAAACTGTTTTCTTAAGAGTCGATTTAAACATTTCCCTAAAATCAAAGGAAAGCCATTTTAGAATCGAAAGAGTTTTACCAACGATAAAAAAACTTCAAAACTATAAAGCAAAAATAATTTTGGCAACTCATATAGGCAGACCAAAATTTCCTTTTCAAAAAGAATTCAGCACTCGTTTTCTAAAAAATGTTCTATCAAAAAAACTTAAAACTGAAATTATTTATATTCCAGATGTAATAGGCGAAAGGGTAGAGAGCACAATTAAAAAATCAGATTACGGCAAAATTCTGCTTCTTGAAAATTTAAGATTTTATGAAGGTGAACTTAAAAATTCTTTGCCTTTTGCCAAAAACTTGTCAAAGTTAGCACAAGTTTATGTTTCAGATGCTTTTAGTGTTTGCCACAGAAAACAAGCATCTGTTTACTCCTTGCCAAAACTTTTGCCGTCTTTTGCAGGTCCGCTTTTATTTTCAGAAGTAAAAAACTTATATAAAATAAAAAACAACCCAAAACATCCTTGTATAGTCATTTTAGGCGGTAAAAAAGTAGACGATAAAGTAAAATCAATAAAAGGTTTTTTAAAATTTGCAGATTATATTTTAGTTAATAATTTAGCCCAAATAGAAATACAAAAAAACTACCCAAAACTTTCGAAAAATAAAAAAATAATTTTCCCCTTAGATACAAACAAAGATTTAGATATAGGAGAAAAAACAATAGAACTATTTTCAAACTACATTTACAAAGCAAAAAGCGTTGTTTGGTCAGGTCCATTAGGAAAGTTCGAAGATAAAAAATATGCAAAAGGGAGCATAGCCGTTGCAAAAACCATAATAAAATCAAAAGCATTTTCAGTAATAGGAGGCGGCCAGACAATAGAATTTGCAACAAAGTATAAGTTTTTAAATAAGTTCTCGTTTGTATCAACTGGTGGCGGCGCTATGTTGCACTTTTTGGCAGGTAACCCTATGCCGGGACTAAAAGCCCTTTCAGAAAAATAAAAGTTATTTTGACATCACTTCTCTTATTTAATAAAATAATCTCTTAGCCAATTTTAATTATGCCAGGAGAAAATTTTTTAAAAAAAGCAGAAAAAATAAAAAACATAAAAAAGTTTGAAAAAGTATTTTTCGACGCCGTAAATAAAAACAAAAACATAGTTTTATATTCTGACTCAGATCCAGACGGCGCTTGTTGTGCTGTTATATTAAAAGAAGCTCTTGAACTGCTTGGCAGAAAACCAAAAAAAGTTTATTTTCCAGATAGAGAAAAAGAAGGTTATGGTTTAAATTTTAGAGCAATCGAAAAACTTAAAAAGTACGCACCAGGCCTTTTAATTGTAACTGACTGCGGAACAACAAGCGTACAAGAAGTAGAACTTGCAAAAAAATACGGCTTTGAAGTTGCAATAATAGATCATCATGTTGTTTTTAGTAAAACACCAAGAGCGATTTTTATAAACCTCCACCAAAAAGGAGACAAATTTTATTTCAAAGAATTGTGCGCCGCAGGACTGGTATATGTTATTGTTAAATACCTCTTTTTAAAAAACAAAATAAGTTTTTCACCAGAAAGCTTTTTAGAACTTGCAATGCTCGCCACTATTGCTGATAGGGTTCCCCTTGTTTCATTAAATAAAGAAATTGTAGAGCAGGGAATAGAAGCTCTTAAAATAACCAAAAGGCCAGCCCTTAAAGTATTAAAAAATAAAACAAAACTAAGGCAGTATACCTTAGATAAAATAAATTACAAAATCGTTCATGTTTTGGGAGCTGGCTACAACGAAAGAAATATAAATAAAACCTACAAATTTTTAATTGAAAGAAATGATGAAAAATTAAATAAAATGTCAGACGAATTAACCCACAGTTTACAGGTTAAATATTATGAAATTCAAAGAATAGTAGATGAAGTAGAAGAAAGATTAAAAGTTAAAGGAATAAACGAATTTATTTTTGAAGGGTCTCACGATTGGCAGCTTTTTTATTTAGGCCCTGCAGCCTCCCGTTTAATAGAAAAATATAAAGTTCCTGTTTTTCTTTACCACATCTTAAAAGATGTAAAAGAAGCAGTAGGCGCTGTTAGAAGTACAGACAAAATAGACAGTGTAAAAGCAATGCAAAATTGCAAAAAATACCTTTTGTTATATGGAGGCCATCCAAAAGCATCTGGTTTCAGAATAAAAATTGAAAACCTTTCAGACTTTTATTATTGTCTTTTAAATTACATTAAGAAAAACAAATGAAAAACGAAACACCAAAAAAATTAATAGTCTACACAGATGGCTCCTCTCTTGGAAATCCCGGAAAATCAGCAATAGGGTTTGCCATATTTGATGATAAAGGAAACCTTATTAAAGAATACTCACAAGAAATTGGAATAAAAACAAACAATGAAGCAGAATACGAAGCCCTACTCTTCGCTCTTAAAAAAATAAAACTTTTATTTGGAAAAGATAAAATTAAAAATATAGAAATAGAAATAAGATCTGACAGCCAACTTATGACCTCTCAACTCCTTGGAAAATATAAAATTTTAGATGAAAAAATTAAAAATTTATTTATAGAATTTTGGAACCTTAAAACAGATTTTGGTAAAATAACAATTACTCAAATACCACGAGAACAAAACAAATTAGCCGATGCCCTTTCCAAAAAACTTAAACAACCAAACCTTTTTTAATACAACGAAAACAGATCTGTAATTTTTCTAACTTGCATTTGATTTTTTATTTTGTGTATTCTATTATTATTTTATATGTGGATGCTTTAAGGCAACCGCTTTCCGACTATTGTCGGAAAGAGGAAACTCCGGACATCCTGCTCCGATTTTTTCGTCGGAGTATAAAACCCTGCGGGTAAAGGCCCGCCGCCGTAAACTTATTGTAGTTTGCGGTAGGGGTGCGAACAGAGACGAGGTTGCCAGTAATGGCGCCTGTCCTTTTCGCTTCAAAATAATTTTGAAGCGAAAAGGAAAGCTCTGCGGTAACGCAGAGGTGAAACGGCTAAATCCCAGGGGGATGCAAGGCTAAAACCTGCTAAAAATCTAGCAGGTATGGGTAAGCCGCAATGAGTGTTATGGGTAACCATAACACCAAGATAAATGGTTGCCACTCTTCCTGCTTGAAATAGGAAGAGCACAGAATCCGGGTTATTAAAGCTTCCACAAAATAGACCAGACCTCGAGAAAATTTTCTCGAGGTCTACTTGCAAGTAAACCATAAATAAAAAATTTTTTTAATTATTGTATATTGTATTATGGAAGAAATTTTCAACGCCATAAAAAATTTAACAACATATATTTATAAGGTAACAGACAACTTACCTCAAGACCCACTGAAACACAAAATAAGAGAAAAAACTTTGGATTTATTAAACAAATTTTACTCAAGCGAAATTACTTCTTCTGAAAAAGAATTTTTAATTAATGAACTAAAAATTTTTTTTGCCTATTTAGATATATCAGAACACCAAAACTTAATTGAAAAACGCCACATAATAACAATAAAAGAAAGTTACATAAAAATACTAAAACTTCTCTTAGCCAACAATCAACAAAAAGCTAAACAAAAACCTCAACAAAAAACCACCAAAGCAAAAAATTCCATAAAGATTCATAACACAAACAACAACGAAAGAAAAACAAAAATTCTCAGCATAATTAAAGACAAGAAAATTATTTCTATTTCATCTCTTTATGATTTATTTCCAGACATTACAACCAGAACATTAAGAAGAGATATGGCAGACTTAGTTCAAAAAGGATTTATAGAACCTATAGGAAAAGGAATATATAGATTGAAAGATTTTTCACAAAAGGACAGGATTTCTCATATAATTTCCACATAATTTCCACATCATTTCCACATCATTTCCATATGAATAAACCGCAAGATATAAAACAATATTTTTCTAATATATACGACAAATACTTTGACAGTATTTATAAATTTATATTTCTTAAAACTCCTTCAAAAGAAACAGCACAAGATATCACTTCAGATGTCTTCTTGAAATTTTTCAACTACATTGTTAAAAATGGATACAAATCTATAAACAACCCCCGCGCCTTTTTATACAAAACAGCAAGAAACCTCATATCAGATTATTACAGAAAAAACTCCCATATCCCATTCTCTCAATTGCCAGACGACCTCCCAGATCTGGAACAAGGCATAGAGCAAAAAATAGATATTGATATTCAAATTAACTTTGTCAAAAAACAGCTCCAACAACTTCCGCAAGAATATCAGGACATTATAATAATGTATTATTTAGAGGAAATTCCAATCAAAGAAATTGCTGAAATTGTGGACAAAACAGAAAACAATGTTAGGGTTATAATCCACCGCTGCCTACAACACCTCAAACAAAGCCTCCAATAGCAACATCTTCTAATAATTTTGTAATATTTTCCCCTAATTTTCGTCTACTATATATCAACAGCAAGAACGCGAACGCCCAATAAACCGTAATTCAACCCAACACAACAAACTCCAAAACAATGCAAATACAAAATCTTAAAAAACTATATAACGCAATTCAACCTGATAAAACTTGGAAAGAAAGCCAAAAGAATTTTATATTATCAACACTTGACATCCAATTTTCAAACCAATACAATTATTCTAATAACTTTATTTCAGCAATTTCAAAAATTTTGTCGTTTAAAAATCATCCTGTTTTGACATCAGAAGTTGTTGTTTCACTTTTGGCGCTAATTTTTTTATTCGGTGCTTATTTAAGTTTACCAGGCGACCCGCTTTACACAGTAAAAGAAAATGTAATTGAAAAAGTTTCCATTCCGCCAGAAAACGAACTTGCACTACTTGAAGCAAAACTTTCAGAAATTGAAAGAGCAGTTCAAGAAAACAAAACCCAGAACATAAAACCAGCAGTAGAAAAAGTAGTTCAAACAGTTGCCAAAGTAAATCCGCAAGATATTGCTAAAAAAGTAAAAGAAAACCATCAAATAATTGAAGATGTAAGAGAAGTAAGAGTAAAGGTTCAAAGATTATCAGCTCTTGGAGTGGATGGCGAACTTCAAAAAGTTGAAGACACTTTAAAAGATATTGTAAAAGCCCAAATAGATTATTTAGAAACCCGTTCATTCACAAAGGAGCAAATGGAAATTTTGAAAGAAGCAATAGAACATTACAGAAACGGAGAATATGATGCAGCAATGCAAAAAATATTATCAATTACAAATTAACATAGACACTTGAACCGCAGCCCCTCAAATTAACATCTTGGGGCGGTCGACTGCGAGGTGAAAACTGAAATCGAAATTATAAATTACAATTAATTAAAATTAAAAATTAAAAACATATGAATCAGTTAATAAAAAAGATTGCAGTTTTGGGAATGGCATTTTCTTTTGTCGTGGGCATGGCAGTTCCAGCACACACTGCACAAGCCCAGACAATTGATCTACCAACATTGATTGCTATATTGCAAGCAATGGGAGTAGATCAATCAGTAATAAATGCCATTCAACAATCTGTTCAACAATCAGGTTCACAACAATCTGGTTATCCTGGTATTCCAGCAGGCTTCAGATTTAACCAAAACTTATCTCAAGGAATGTCATCCATTGATGTAAAATACTTGCAGATAATTTTGAACTCTTCTCCTGATACAAGAGTTGCTCAATCAGGTGCTGGATCTCCAGGAAACGAAACAACATACTTCGGTGCCTTAACAAAGGCAGCCGTAATTAAATTCCAAGAAAAATACGCATCTGAAATCTTGGCCCCAGTTGGATTAATATCTGGAACAGGTTATGTTGGCCCAAGTACCAGAGCAAAGTTAAATTCATTATTAGCTTCTGCTGAGCAACAACAGCAACAAGGTGGCCAACAAGGTGGCCAACAAGGTGGTCAACAAGGTGGCCAACAAGGTGGCCAGCAACAGCAACAAACTGGCTGGACATTCACAAACCTTCTTGACCCATCTCAAGTAACATCTGCTCCAAGAGGAGCCCAAGCATATCAATTCTTAAAATTCAGAATTGATGCCCATCAAAATGGAACATTAACAGATTTAGTTGTTGAAAGAAAAGGAATAGGTACTGATCAAGACTTTGGGAAGGGATATGTCTACGTTAATGGCGTTAGGGTAACAAACGGCAAATCAATGACTTCTGCTGATGACAGATACACATTCAATAACTTAAACATTCAATTAACAGCTGGTCAATCAGTGGAAGTTGCTGTTCTCGCCGATATTCCATCTTCAGCAAATGCAGGCAACGTAAACTACCTTCAAGTAGTTTCAGCGTCAGCAGGCTCTGTTGACACATCTCAATTAGTTGGAATGAGAGGTCCTTCAGTTTCATTATCAGGGTCTGTAGTAGGTAATATTTCAGTAAGCTCAATTCCGGGTATATCCAACCCAACATTAGGCGAAACTAACGTTCCTTTGGCAAAAATTCAGATTACAAATAACGATACTCAAACTGTTCAATTAGAACAGTTATTACTTGAACAAAAAGGTACTATTGGCGCAAACGCTGTCCAAAACTTTGTTTTTAAAGATTCTGCTAACAACACTGTTGCAACAGCAAACAGCGTTCAAACAGCCGGAACAGCCAAATTAGTTGTGTTAAACTTCAACCCAGTAGTTAGTTTACCAGCTGGAAGTTCAAAGGTGTTTACTTTGTATGGTGACATAACGTCGAATGCTCAAGTAAATGATACAGTTTACTACCAAATAAAAGAGGCTTCTGATATTAAGGCAAAAAGAACCGACTTTAATGTTTATGTTTCTCTCAGTTCAAGCACGCCTATTACATTCCAAACATTAAACATACAAGGCGGTCAGGTGACATTTGTAAACAAAAACACACCTGTAGCTAGATCAGTTTCAAAAGGCCAAAATGATGTTTCCTTACTTGATTTTGATGTAATTGCTCAACAGATTGTTGAATTCCAGAAGTTAACAGTTAGGGTGGAAGGAAATGATGATAATAACTGGGGAAACAACAACAATAATGATCCTGATGGTTTGATAAATAATCCTTCTAATACACCTAACCTCTTGAGTATAAGAATAGTTGATAGAGATAGTGGCCAAACAGTATTTGGGCCTAAAGAACTTAATATAAGTGGTGACGATGCTTCTCAAGACATTGATTTTACAGACACATTAGTGATGCAAGCTGGTCAAACAAGACGATTCTCAGTTGTTGCTAACGTCCCATCAAACTCAGCAGGGAGTGGATCAGAGGACTTCAGAGTTTCAGTAGTCATCGATTCTTCTACACCTGTAATAGAAGATATGAATGGTGCTCAGGTTACAAACATAGTTCCAAGTTCTAACATTCAAGGTAAGGTTCAAACAGTAACTTCGTCAAGCTTGGAGGTCTCTAATGCTTCCAGTCCAACAGGTGGTAATGTTATTGCTGGTCAAACGAACTACAAGGCTGCAGGATTTGTATTTACAGCAAGCGCAGCATCTCCTATAACAGTTTCAGGCTTGACAATAACAGTAAATAACCCGAGTAAGATTCAATCTGTTACCCTTAAAGATGCTAGTGGCAATATTGTGAGTGGTCCTAAAGGAGTAACGAGTGGTACAGTTCAATTTACAAATATGAACTTTACC